>JAFGDY010000052.1 GCA_016931895.1 Anaerolineae bacterium | reverse complement strand
GCCTACACCCTCACAGGTTACGCCAACTGTGACCGGTACGCCGCCAACCAGTACGCCTACACCCTCACAGGTTACGCCAACTGTGACTGGCACGCCGCCAACGGCGACGCCGACTGCATTGCCGCCGACGGCCACACCGACCATGACCGGCACGCCGCCAACGGCCACACCGACCATGACCGGCACGCCGCCAACGGGTACACCAACTGTGACCGGCACGCCGCCAACCAGTACGCCTACACCCTCACTGGTTACGCCGACCATGACGGGCACGCCGCCAACGGCGACGCCGACTACATTGCCGCCAACGGGTACACCGACTGTGACCGGCACGCCATCAACGGCGACGCCAGGGATCCCGGTGGTCATCACTTTGACCGGCACGCCTTCTAGGGTTACGCCAACCGCGACCGGCACGCCGCCGACAGTAACGCCTGGCGTTACTGTAGTGATTACAGTGACCGGCACTCCGTCTGCCGGTTCGCCAACCCCGCCGGTTGAAACGCCAACGCCGGCAGGCCCCAGGGTGGTTTTGCTTATTGGCCAGGTTAACTTACCCGGCCGCCAGCCCACTGATTGGTCAGGCGTCACCGTCGAGATTGCGGACAACGGGCAATCTACCGGGCAGATGAGCGCCACTACCGATAACGCCGGTAATTTTGCGCTGACCGCCGAAATACCTTCAGGAATGACCACCATTAAGGCCGATGCAGCGGGTTATCTCCCTGCTGTCTGTAGCGCTTCTCTTAGCGCGCAGCCAGAAACACGATTGACAAACACGGCGCTATTGAGCGGTGATATCAATGATGATGACCATGTGGATATTACCGATGCTGTAGTTATTGGGCTTGGTTTTGGCACTGCTGGCGTAGCCGCTATGCCTGGCGCCGCCGACATCAACCACAGCGGTAACGTTGATGTGCTTGACGTTATCCTGGTGGGGCTGAACTTTGGTGAAGGTCCCCAGGAGTGGTCTTGCCTGAGTGAGTAAACAAGTCTACCAATGATAAGAAAGGGGGCAGCTTGCAAGCTGCCCCCTTTCTTGGTTTTTAGTGGCATGAGTTTACTCAATCACGCGGGCGCAGGCGGGCGGACAAATCGCGTAATTGGCTGAAGCTGATGGGCTTGATCAGCACCAAATCGGCTTTTTGTCTGAGATGTTCAGCCATCAGGGCATCGGCGGTGGCCAGGATGATGCGCGTTTTGGCCAGCCGTTCATCACCCCGGATTTGCTGCAAAATTTCCTGGCCCGAAACGTGAGGCAGATGTAGGTCTAACACCACCACGGCCGGCGTTGTATTGGCCAGCCGGGTCAGGGCGGTATGACCATCCTGCACCACTTCGGTTTCGAATTCGGCCATGCGTAACGCTTCGGCAAAGATAGTGGCCAATTTGTCGTCATCCTCAATGATGAAAGCAAGGGGATTTGCCATTATGTTTTCTCCTCAAGTGACAAGAGTGGCAAAAAAACCGTGAAGCTACTTCCCTCACCAACTTTGCTCTCAAGCGTAATTTGGCCTTGCATCAGGGTGGTCAATTCTTTAACAATTGACAAGCCTAACCCCGAGCCGGTATGCCCACGGGTGACAGTACCGTCTACCTGACGAAAAGCATCAAAAATATAGGATTGGGCTTCGGCGGGAATGCCCTGGCCCGTGTCGGAGACTTGCATGGCCCATTGAGTTTCGTTGGGTTGGAAAATATACACGTGAACCGAACCGGGCGGTTCGGTAAATTTGATGGCATTGTTAATCAGGTTTGCTAAAATTTGGCGCAGCCAGTACAGGTCGCCGGGAATGGTGGCTGGCATGTTGAACGCAATATCGGCCGTGAGGGTCAAACCTTTAGCCCGGGCGACCACGTCCAACATAGACTTGACATCCTCAATCAATTTTGCGGGTGAAAGGGAAGCCAGGTTGAGTTTCACTTTACCGGCTTCAATCTGGGCCTGTCCCAAAAGGTTGTTGACAAAGTTCAGCAATTGCCCCGTACTTTCAATGATTTCTGAAATGGCTCCACATTGTTTATCTGGGAGTGGGCCATAAACGCCTTCTTGTAGCATTTCGGCGTAGCCCAAGATGGCATTAAGCGGCGTGCGCAGGTCGTGGCTTACATTAGCCAGGAGTTGACTTTTTAAGCGGCTGGCTTCAAGGGCCTGGTCGCGGGCCAGGGCCAGGGCTTGTTCAGCCTGTTTGCGGGCGGTGATGTCTTCTTGCACGCCCACAAAGCGGGTGATAACCCCTTCTGCGGTTCGCACCGGTGAAATTGAGACAGAGGCCCAGTACGACTCGCCATCCTTCCGCCGGTTATGCAGTTCTCCCCGCCATTCGTGTCCGGCGGCAATTGTTTCCCATAAATGTTTGTAGTCTGCGGGTGACATGTCGCCTGATTTGAGAATGCGCGGATTTTGCCCCAGGGCTTCTTCGGCGGTATAGCCTGTTACCTGGGTGAATTTGGGATTGACGTATTCAATGTTGCCGTTGGTATTGGTAATAATCACAATGTTAGGGCTTTGCTCAACGGCGCGGGACAGTTGGCGCAATTGCTCTTCTACCTGCTTGCGGGGCGTAATGTCGCGCAAAACTAGCAGGTGTCCCAGCAGACGGTTTTGCCGGCTCTGTAAAGGAGAAATGTTTAGGTCGAAATGGCGGGCCGGTTCGTTGGGCTGAGTGAGCGTTATTTCGCTGTGGCCGTCTCTGAGCATCTGGTACGGGTCAATTAAATCGGCCAGGATGGAGGCGCTTGGTTGGCCGATTGTTTGAGCCAGATTGCGCCCGATGAGGCGTTGAGCCGCCGGGTTGAGGTCAATAATTCGGTTTTGCGTGTCCAGGGCAATAATGGCATCGTTCATCAAGTCTACAATGGTTCGGCGCAGCACCGGCGTCACGTTCAGCAGCCGGAAACGAAAGACGCCCCAACTCAAAGCAAGGCCCGTTAGCGCAAAAGCTAGGGGGGTGGGGTCAACCGGGGTCAGACCGGCCAAATAAATGGCGTTGGCCGCCCACGGAGCTAACACGCCAAACAGCAAAATGCCCACTTGCAAACGATAAAGGTGTGAGGCGCGGAGTAACATCTGCACCAGCAAGATTGTGCCCAGTAGCAGCAATATGTAGGCAAAGCTGGCCTGCACCCAAAACCAGGGGCCATACGCTACATCTAATACTACAGATGAGCCGTTTGTTGTGAGGCCAGTATAGACCCATATCAACCCATGAACTTCGTTGGTCCAAACCAGGAGGAGGGTGATGACGGGAATGATGGACAATAGAATCAGACTACGACGGGTCAGCCGCTTATCCTGATTGGTAAATAACCAGGCAAAAGCCAGCCACGCCACAGGCAGGGCCACAATCCCCAGGTATTGCACTTTGGACCAAAAGATCTTGCCGGGCAGGTCAACGACGGCCAATTCCAGGGTACTGGCCAGGGACCATTCCCCAATGACCAGCATCAAAAAAGCCAGCGCCCCTGCGCCGGGTATGGCCCGATGTCGCCAGGCGTAAATTGCCAGCGCAGTGGAGATAACGGCTGCGGTAAAAGAGAGGATAATGTAGGGTGTAAATTGCCAGAGCATGGGTGAAGTGTGGTTACTCTTTTTAAGGTTTACAGATATTGTAAACAAATATGCGCGTGTTGTCCAGATGACTAAGGTAGGGTCAGCAGCCAGATATTTGGGTCGGCGCTGTTAACGAAGATAATGCTTCGGCCATTGGGTGATACCTCCCAATCGCCATTGGCTATGGAGAAAGGGAGGGTGGTCGGATTGGTAAGAGGTTGGTTCAGGCCGGTAAGTGCATCTGCATGTATGCGCCAACGGTATTGCCGTAGGCCCGGCCCAACAACCAGGTATCCAGTACCGGGCGGGTTCGCAAAGGGCAGAATGAAAGGAGGGGGATCAGACGATTCGTCCGGGGGATCCACCACGGGAAACCCGGCGTGGTTCAGGATGACGCCATCGTCGGCGTTCAGATAAGGGGCTGTCAAAAGTAAGAGAAGGAGCAAACCTAAAGAAACGGCCAGCCGAATAATGAGCATAGAATGTTTTTTTATCAACATGGTTCACAAAAGATTCGATGTTGTTGGTAGAGGAGTGATACAGTCTGGGGTATCATTCCGGGGATTGTTGACCACTTTGGAAACCGGATAAGCGATCATCTGGGCGGCAGGATAGGGTTTGAGCAACTCCTTGAGTTCGGCTGGGTTGCGTTCGGCCGGATCGAGCCACAGCGGGTAAGTCTCTGGCGGCAGCAGGACGGGCATCCGGTTATGGATGTCGGCCATCAACTCGTTGGGCGTGGTAGTGATAATGGTACAACTCAGAAGATGTGATCCGTCCGCCCCGTGCCATGATTCCCATAATCCGGCAAAGGCAAATGGTTCTTTGGAGAGTAGCTGAATGTACATTGGTGTTTTGGCCTTGGAGTTGGGTTCTTTGCGCCACTCGTAAAAGCCGTCGGCCAACACCAGGCAGCGACGGCGTTTGTACGCATTTTTGAATGAAGGTTTTTCGGCCAGGGTTTCTGACCGGGCGTTAATCAGCCGGTTGCCAACAGCGGGGTCTTTGGCCCAGGCGGGAACCAGGCCCCATTGGAAGAACTCAACCTGACCCTGACCATTGTTGGCGACCACGGCCACAGGTTGCGAGGGAGCAATGTTATGGCGTGGTGCCATTTCTTCCGGCAACTTAAATTCGGCAAAAGATTCCGCCAATTTTTTTTGATTTGTGGCCAGGCTAAATCGTCCGCACATTTTTAAGGCCCCCGATGATAAATTCAAGATGCGGGAAAGTATAGCATATCCACCTTCGGCTGACAACTCATCTTAAGGCGAAGGTTACGGCTCGTGGTTTGTTTTTTATGGAGCGCTCGCCCCTATGCTTTCCACCAATTGATAAGCGCCGCTATTAAAGAGAATCATGAATCTATCGCGTTCGGCGTCGTACCAAACCTGGCCGCCGGTGAATTCCTGGATGGTGGTCATAAAGCCGGTTTCCTCGGCCAAACCCCACCCCAGGGCCGTGCGGACACCCGGCCGGTCGCGCCACACTTTGCCAAAACCCCGGACGGGCTGGTAGTAGCCGGCGGGCACAATGATGGCAGGATCGTAGGGGGCGTCGCCCTCGCGCCACTGATCGCCGGTGATAAACCAGGCTTCACCCGGGCCCACGCCGTAGATGAGGTTCAAGTCTTCTCGCCATAGCATCAGACCATGCTCAAAAGGTTGCCAGGCAGCCGGGGTGATGATGGCCGGTGAACGGGGACAACCAAGTGGTTCATCAAGGATGGTATTGGCTAATGTGGCCAGGGCTTCGTCAAGCGGTTGAGGGCAGACCGTGGCGGTTAGTGACGGAATCGGGGTAGGGAAGGGAGGTGAACTTGGTGTAGGTTGGGGAGATGGCGTGGCCGTAGCGACAGGTGGGGGAGAAACAGTGGCAGTAGGAGTATTTTGGGCTACAGCAATAGGGCTTGGAGAAGGCGATGGGGATAAAGTGATTGTAGGCGAGGGTGGTGGTGTGGAGGGCGGCAGAGGGGTAGTAGAGGTGACGGAAACCGGCAGGGCGGCAAGCGTTGCAGTTACTTCAACCGGGGCATTAAACATGAAATCACGGAATTGCCATATCCCCGCAGTGGCCAGAAGAATGATGAACAGAGCGATTGCCCCGATAAGCCCCCATCTCCTGGCCCTGGCGCTTTTGATTTTGGCAGCAGTTGGCATGATCCTCACCTGAACCCTGGTTTGGTCATCCAATTGAGTCAAAGCTTGGGCCATAGCCGCGCCGGTTTGAAAACGATCAGATACGTCTTTGGCCAGGGCGCGCAGGATAATTGCTTCCATAGCGGGTGACACGTCAGCCACGGTGGAGGGCGGCGGCGGAGGGTCATAGACGTGGGCGTGCAGCACTTGCGGCGTGCTGCCTTCAAAGGGCACGCGCCCGGTAACCATTTGATACAGCACGACGCCTAAACTGTATAAATCGGCCCGGCCATCAACGGTCTGCCCGCCGGTGGCCTGTTCGGGGGCCATGTAAGCGGGGGTGCCAACTGTATGACCGGTGCGCGTCAACGAGGCGTCGTCCAGAGCCTGGGCAACACCAAAGTCGGTCAGCAGGGCGCGGCCGTCGCTGGTCAGCAAAATATTGGACGATTTGACATCCCGGTGGACCACGCCCTGGCGATGGGCGTAGTAGAGGGCGTCGGCAATTTGCCAGGCGATGTCGGCAGCTATTGTTTCGTCCAACTTGCCCACCTGGGCCAGCCGGGTAGTGAGGGTTTGGCCCTCCACCAGAGTCATCGCCATATAGGCATAACCGGCAGCCCGGCCCACGGCAAAAACGCGAACAATGCCCGGATGATTGAGCCGGGCCGCAGTCCGGGCTTCTCGCTCAAAGCGCGTCAGGATTTCTGCGCCGGTGCCGGGCGGCGGAAAGAGAACTTTCAGCGCGATCACCTGGTTCTCGGGGTCACGGGCCTGGTAAACAACAGCCATCCCGCCGCTGCCCAAAATGGATTCGATGTGATAAGGGCCTATCTTTTGGCCCAATAAATCCTTTGCAGTCACGGCTTGTCTATCAGGATATGTTGTGTATCATGAAAGTGTTAGGTGTCACCCGTTCCGGTTAAGTGACACCTCAATAGTATACCATAGAAACAGGGTTTTTGATATGGCAGACGATGTAGCTAAATTGATGGTCAAAGGTGGGATGGCGGGGCAAGGCAGGCGGGAGATTCTGTTGGCCCAAGATGTGACCACGCTGGGCCGGGCACCAAGCTGCCAGGTAGTGATTGAGAATGATTTTGCCAGCCGTCGCCACGCGCAAATTATTAAACGAGACCAGCTTTACTGGCTCAAAGATTTGGGCAGCAAAAACGGGACGTTGTTAAACAATGAACCTGTGACTGCAGAGGTGCTTCTGAGCGACGGCGCCGAAGTTCGCATTGGTGAAGCCGTGTTTGTTTTTGTTGACCTGGCCGTAACCCGCACCCATCCAGGCGTGGCGGTTGCGGCGGAAATATTGCGGGTAGAGGCCAGCGCCCGCGAGGTGTGGGTGCACGGCCAAAAATTGACCCCCCGTTTATCTTTGAAGCAGTTCGATCTGTTGAATTATCTTTACCTGCGCGCCGGAGAAGCAGTCAGCAAGGATGAAATTATTGCGGCGGTTTGGCCGGAAACAGAAACAGACGCTATCTACGATTATCAGGTAGACAAAATGGTGAGCCGGGTGAGAGAGCGTATTGGGAAGGAGTGGATAGAGACGGTGTGGGGATATGGCTATCGGTTGCGGTTAAAGTAAGAGTTGGTCAGAAGCACCTGGTTACCGGCTCTTGTGGCCCCATAAATTTGTTTTTCCGCTTTTACCCCTCAAATTATCCCTGATAAATTGTTTTTCTTTGGCTTGCTGAACTAAATTCCTTACCCCTTCGACAATATTGCCATTGCCCAGGCTGAGGAGCCATTCGCGTTCTTGTGAGTGGAGACGAACCGCCAATTTTGCATTTTTACCCATAACAACCTCCTAGATGTAGTTGCAGAACGTTTGTTTTACACAATATCTTGTATGTTACCCAGTTTATCACATTTTTTTGAATTTGGCAAGCTTTTTTAACAAATTTAACAAATTTAATATTTTTAGGTCGGCAATTGGGCAGGCGAATTGCCGACCAATATGAATTTTTAGAAATTAATCCGGTAATGTAGGGGCGTACCCTTGTGGTCGCCCCGGAACACAGGCACAAGGCGCTGTCCCTACGATTACCGACATAATGATACTGTTGGTGAATTTATGTTAAGTAGCAGGCGCCAGAGCCAGAAACTTGGAGCGGCGTGTTCGTGCCTTTG
>JAFGDY010000051.1 GCA_016931895.1 Anaerolineae bacterium | reverse complement strand
TTTTTGTTAATGAACCCTTTGATCCAAGATTATTTGCCCCTATGTACCAGACAATCACCCTAAAAACTTTTGGGATACACCACTAGTCTAAAACGCCGGTTGGCAAGCCAAGCCGCTGTTCAGTTTTGGTTAGAGCGTAAGCCAATTCATCTCGTAAGGCTTGCCGTTTCACCGATTTTCTTTGTGTGGTTCTATCATAAAACGGATAGCTATACGCCTGGTACAAACCGGCAATGTGCTCTTGGTAAGTTTCTTGTTGATAGGTGTAAGGGCCTCCATCCAATTTTGGTTTCTTTTGGCGCTCTTTTACCGCCCAATCTGTTTTGCCAGGTACGCCGATACATAAACCGCGTTCTTCATCGTAACTTGCCAGGTGGGGGTGAATAGCTACCATTAAGGTATCTTCCAGAAAACTTTGCTCGTAAACAGGTTTCCAGGCATAACTAATTTCTCTACCGCCCCACTCTTCTTCACTCTCATACCGGTTCAAGCGCATCATGACCCAATCATCGTGCCCTATTTCTTCGGCCAATTCATTTAACTGGTTAAAAGCGCCATATACACTGCCGGTAAACAAACTAAAACTCTCTAACCGCCAGGGGCTTTGTTCGTCTACCTCGGCCTTGGGATCAGGATGCACAATAACATTGCGACTGCTCACATCGCGGATAAGCTCACGAGCCAGGCCGCGCTCCTGATACCCCATTGCCGTTTCCATCATTTGCCGGTGATAGAGACGATTGTCTTGCACTTTTTGTAATAAAGCAGCATCAGCCAAACCGTGCACTTCCGAAAGAATACTTTGCTCATCCATAAAATTAAGCGTGTGGCCGTTCCTGGTCTCGTTACCAAAGGCTTGCCGGGTCAGTTCGCAAAGTTCCTTTTGGCCATGGTCACGATAAGGTAAATAGTTGGGTTCACCCTTTTTGTCGAGGGGAAGTTCATAGATAAATACCTTGCCTGCTTCTCCCTCATAACGGGCGCACCGGCCCGCCCGCTGCAATACTGCATTAGCCGGGGCCAGTTCGGTATGCAGCGCGTCACAAGTGATGTCTAACCCCACTTCAATAACCTGGGTAGCAATCAGAATTGCGCTCTTAACCTTGTAAGCCTTTTTATCTTTGCCAAACTCACGCCGCAGCCAATCCTCTTTGGCCTTGCGGTCATCCTGGTAAAAACGGCTATGCAATAATTTAACTTCTATACCTGGGGAAGCATTGTTCCTGGTCGCTTCTAACAGGTCTTGGGCGCGTTGAACGGTATTGCAAATAGCAATTGAACGGCCATTCTCCGGGTGTTGGGTTAGCACTGCCTTATCAGTGAGCAGCTCATTTTCAAAGCGATAAGTTCGGGTTTTGTTTTGTGAAGGAATAGCCTGCATCGCGGCTCGTTCCGTTTCGTTTTCCGGCACAATAATCGCATCCAACTCTGCGGCCAATTTGGTCAGCATAGAGGTAGAGAAAGTGGCCGTCATCAACAAAAAAGGCGTAACCCCTTTGAGCATTTTGAGTATCTGCAAGGTGGTTGGTAGAGCCGTCTTGGGATCGTAAAGATGGAACTCATCAAAAACCAAATAACTGGCGGCAATGGCGCCGGCATTGATATTCGCTCGCCCGTTACCCAATGCAAAGGGAATACATAAAAAATTACTCAAGGTTTGGTCAATAGTGGTAAAGATCAAATCACCTTCGAGTTGCGGGTCTTCGGGCCGGTCGCCGGTTTGGATAGTGACATCAAGTTCTTGCTGCCAGCCATATCTGGTAATTATCTTGTTGTACTCAGCTACAAATTGATTGGCTAATACGCGCATTGGCACAGAGTAAATACATTTGCGCGGGAAACAATTCGCCTCAAGGTTTTTTCGAGCATGCAAAAAAGGCAACAAAGCAGCGGCCGTTTTGCCAGCCCCGGTTGGCGCTTGTAGGATTACGTTTTGGCCTGACAAAAGAAGGTCGCCTACTTTCTCTTGATAAGGATAAGGCCTAAATTCACTCATGTTAATCTCCAAAGAAATCACTAAAAGTTTGGGACAATGAGGAAGTTTCCGGGCCTTTGGCACTCACTTTGGCTGCGCGCCATCCATAAAGCTCAGCCAGTCTTCGGGCTTCGCCCATCATCATTTCCCGCAACTCCACCGGCTCTAACACCTCCACATCGCTGCCCCACCCCCTGATCCACGGCAGCATTTCTTTCCACTCGGCAATGGGGGCGGACCAAACCAGGCTGCCATCAGGCTGTGGTTCAAGCTTTTGCTCAGGATGCCACACGCTTTCTTGCACCCGGCGCATGGCCTCGCGCCCGGTAAAACGCAATTTCACCGGCGACGGCTCTTTATCGCTGGACCAGATACCCCAAGCGTATTTGAACAGGGTTTCTTCGGCAAAGTCCCGCTCAATCTCAAACGGCTCGGTGCTGAGGGTAGCTTTTTTAATTCTTTCCAACTGAAAGGGCGTCATCCCATCCCACACGTTGGTTTTGGCCACCACGTACACGCTGTCGCTCCAGGGTGAAGGTTCAATCAAATAGGGGCTGATAGTATGGTTGGTGGCTTTATCGCTGGTCAAGCCCCGGTAGCGGATATGCACCTTGAGTTGTTCGGCCCAACCCCTCACCAATTCCTCCAAGATGGCCTGCCGCCGGGCCGCATCGGGATGGTCGGGCACGGCGGCGGCCGCTTTCACCAGCCGTTCGGTCATCGGTTTATACAGGGCCAGGGCCAGTTTTTCCAGGGCGTTTTGCACGTGCCGTTTGGCCAGGCGGGTATTGCGGCTCAAACGGCGGGTGGCTAAATAAAGAACCAGGGCTTCGTATTGATTGACCCCCACATGAGAAATAAACTTCTCCCGGTCTATCTTATAACGCCCGTAGCCGGTTTGGATAAAGGGGTAATCTTGTTCCAGTTTCTGCCTGCGTCTAAAAACGGCGTCCCGGCCTACCCCCAGCCGGTCGGCCAATTCCTGGTCGCTGTAGCCATTGCCGGGTTGGGTATACAGCCGGATAAGCTCTTCGGTATCTATGGTTTTGCTCATGTTGCGCCTCGCGCTCAAGACCTGACAGGTTTTAAAAACCTGCCAGGTCTGGGTTATGGATGGCAACATTTTAACACACCTTGTTGCCAAATACCGTGAATTTGGCTTAAATTCGTTGAAATAAAGCCTAAAGCCTATGGTCAGGTTTATTGGCTCACTTCTTAAAAATTCCCAAAAAGCCCCGCTCATCTTCATAAAGCAATTCGCCGGTTTTTTCACCCACAGCGGGCAATAAGCGGGCCACTGCCTGGGGATGTAGATTCAAACGCCTGGCAATGTCGTTCATCCGCAATCTCCCATCATTTTCCTTAATTGTTTGTAACACAGCCGCTAAACGTTGCCGATCAATATTGCGTCCCATTGTAGACACCTCCATCTAAACTTGAGTTGTCTACAACTTAACGCGGCAGTGTTGCGTTTACGGCAACACCCGGCCGGAGATATAGTTTTTCAGTTACTACTTTGACAATGTTAGATTATTATGTTCAGTAATAAGATTCATCAAGGACTACGAGAATTATAAAGACGGGATTTGCGAG
>JAFGDY010000050.1 GCA_016931895.1 Anaerolineae bacterium | reverse complement strand
GTGCTGGACAACCTGGATGAGCACGCCGATGAACTGGCAACCCTGATGACAGAAAAATTTGAAATTTTAGCGTGCGCTTAGTATATCTCCCCAAAGTCTCCTTTACCAACCTCAACCTAACGTGGTATAATGCATGCCTATAGGGTGGGAGGTGCCCAAAAATGAACCGGGTGAACGCAAATGGAAAATATTGACCTCTTAAAACAGATCCCCCTCTTTAGCACCCTCTCCATGGCCGCGCTGGAAACCGTAGCCCACATTCTTAAAGAAAATTTTTATCCGGCCGGTGAATTCCTTTTTCACGAGCATGCTCGCGGCGATAGGGCCTATATCATTAAATCTGGTCAGGTGGAAGTTTTGCGCAATATTGGCACCCCCGACGAGACCTTTTTAGGCACCAGCGACCCCGGCGAATTGATTGGTGAAATGGCTATTTTGGAAGCGGAAACACGTTCGGCCGGTGTTAGAGCTTTGCAGGATACCACTACCCTGGAAATCACCGGGCAAGACTTTGAAAGTTTGATCACTAAAAACGGCGCTGTCGGCTATCAGGTAGTCAAAATGCTCAGCCACCGGATGCGCCAGGCCGGCGATTACCGGGCCGAACAAAGGGCCCAAATGGCCAGGGTAGAACGGGAGATGGAAATTGCCGGGCGTATTCAGGCCGACTTTCTGCCGGATAAACTGCCCCAACCGCCGGGCTGGGAAATAGCCGCTTACTTTCACCCGGCCCGCGCCGTTGGCGGCGATTTTTACGATGCCTTTCCCCTGGCTCAAAATATGATTGGTTTTATTATTGCCGATGTCAGCGGCAAAGGGGCGGGGGCGGCCCTGTTTATGGCTCTGGTGCGCAGCCTGATCCGGGCCTTTGCCGAACAAGGCCTCTTGTTGGGGCCAGACTATCTACCAGACCATCGGCTGGCCGCGCCAGCCGGCGTAAGCGGGCAGAAACAAGCGCCCCTCTCCACCAGCGCCAATGCCTTGAACGCCGTAGCCCTGGCCAACGATTATGTGCTGCGCAATCACTACCGGGCCAGGATGTTTGCCTCGCTCTTTTTGGGAGTGCTGGAGCCAACAACGGGTTTATTAACTTACATCAATGCCGGCCATAACCCTCCCATTTTATTTGGCCCCGACGGCATCAAGGAAGAATTAGAACCGACCGGCCCCATCGTGGGCATGCTGCCCCACTCCACCTTTAAGACCGCCCAGACCAATATTAGGCCGGGCGAAACCCTGCTGGGTTACACCGACGGCGTCACCGAGGCCCGCAGCGTCTCCGGTGAGTTTTTTGGCGAAGAACGATTACGCTTGCTGCTGGCCGGAGGCCAGTCGCTTTCGGCCACAGCCTGGCTGGACCAGCTTAAAACAGCCGTGCGTAACCACGCTGCCGGGGCCGCCCCATCCGACGACATCACCATGCTGGCCATTCATCGAATTCCCTGATTTAGAGAAGGGGCGGTCGGTTCCTTACTGTTCAGCCAAAGTTTCTTATTTTTCATTTCTTATTTCTTTCATGGCCCAATCCTATGAAAAACTTTCTCAAAAACAAAAAAGCCATCATCGGCGTGATCCACGTTGACCCGCTGCCCGGCACTCCTAAGGGCCAGCGGGCCATGCCGGAAATTATTGACCAGGCCCGTACAGAGGCGCAAATCTATCAAGACGCCGGCATTGACATGCTGATGATCGAGAATATGCACGATGTTCCTTATCTTAAGGGAGCGGTTGGGCCAGAAATTGTGGCGGCGATGGCCGTAGTAGGCTACGAGGTCAAAAATGTAACCGGTCTGCCGTGCGGGGTGCAAATCCTGGCCGGGGCAAACAAAGAAGCGTTAGGCGTTGCCCAGGCCGCCGGACTCGACTTTGTGCGGGTGGAGGGGTTTGTGTTTGCGCACGTGGCCGATGAGGGCCTAATAGATGGCTGCGCCGGGAAGCTGTTACACTATCGCCGCCACATCGGCGCGGCTGATATTTTGGTGCTGACGGATATAAAAAAGAAACATAGCGCCCACGCCCTCACCGCCGATGTGGACATTGTTGAAACGGCCCGCGCCGCGGAGTTCTTTTTAAGCGACGGGGTGATTGTGACCGGCGCGGTGACCGGGGCTGCGGCCAGCCTGGAAGCGTTGCAGCGCGTCAAAGAATCAGTCACCATCCCGGTTCTGGTTGGCTCCGGCGTTACCTTAGAAAATGTTGATCGCTATCTGGCTATTGCCGACGCGCTCATTGTGGGTTCTTACTTTAAACAAAGCGGCCACTGGGCGCAGGCGGTTGACTTTAACCGGGTCAAACCTTTTATGGACAAAGTCAACAAGTTAAGATCAGGTTTATAGATCAAACCCTCCCGGAAAATGCTCTTCTTTCACCTGGACCATTGCCGCGGCAGCACCCAACTCAGACAGCTTTTGCACATTCTGGGGGTTATCCATGGCATACAGGCTGGCGGCCTCGTCTTCATCCATCTGGATATTGAGCTGACGGCTAAGCCAGGCGGCCTCATAGGCCAGCGTGTAACGCAAATAAGTTATCCACGCGGCCCCGCTCCCTAACACGTCTTGCTGCAAGTCGCCTACTTCACTATCAATTGGCCAGGGCGTGGCGCTGCGCGATAACAGTTGCAGCACGGTTTGGCCCAGCCAATCACAATCGCCCATAATTGAAAGGACAGACTGGGCGGCCAGTTGAATGGCCGGCATAGCCATTACCTCTTTGGCCGCCAGCCTGAATTCTCGATAGCCGGTACCCACCGAAACCAGCAGCAATTTATCCTCACCCACCGGCCAGTGATAACCATAACCGTCCAGCGTGGCCAACAGCAGTAATTGCAAAGCCGGGTTATTGTAAGGGCTAACCCCGCCATCCACAAACGCCCCGGCCACGCCCCTGGCCACTTCTATTTCCTCCGGCTCAAAATAATGGGGCGCCGCCGTGCTGGCCCGGACAATTTCGCGCAGCAGGTAATCTTGATTGGCTATCTTTCCTTCTGGGCCGGGACTAAAATATTTGCCGCGAGGGTTGTTATGCAGCACCCAAGGGCTGCCTGTATCCAGCCGCTTGGTCATCACCATCAAACCTGTTTGCAGTGCTTCACTACCCAGGGTATGATCGCCAAAATATTCGGTGAGCGCCTGAACCAACGGCTCTTGCGGGAATTTTGAAGAAAAAACTCCCAACCGCAGCAAAGGTTTTTTGAAAACTTCATCCGATAAGTTCTGATAGAGTTGCTGGATTTTTGTCACCGAAAAACCCAGGGCCAGGCCGGTGGTAATAATTGAGCCGGTGGAAGTTCCGCCGATGAGGTCAAAATAGTCGCACAATCTAAATTCCGGATCGCCGCCGGCTCTTTGCCGCAAAATATGCTCAATCCGCTGGAGATACCCCAGGGTCAATGCGCCCCGAATCCCTCCCCCATCAAGGGCCAGAATACGTTTAGGGCCTGGCTCAAAAAAATGTTCGTCTCGCGTGCGATGCTTCATGCTGTTTTAATTTCCCTTTCTATGGCCTGGGTAGCTTTAAGCAAGCTACTGTTTACCAGTATATCATATGGGGGCCGGGTTGACAACCAAAACGCTTATTGCACAATTCGATTATCCTTTGGCAGAAGGTATTGTGCCTCTTGATACAACCTATGCCCAAACTCAACCATCCATTTGGCCTGCCGTTAAATTATT
>JAFGDY010000049.1 GCA_016931895.1 Anaerolineae bacterium | reverse complement strand
TGATAGTCCGATTTGGACAATAGTTACCATTTATAACCAAAAAAGCCGGGTTTCTTTACTTCGTTATGTCAAAATCTCGTTGTAGTATTAAGTTATGCAGAAAAAGATTTTGGATTTTTGCCAGGTAGAGACAGAACAAGGTCCTGTCTCTGCACAAAAACATTATCTGAACAACTATATTTCGAGCCTCGCCCGGATTTAAGATGTATTTGAGTTATTCTACTGCGGTAAGTTTATACTCGTATCTGGCCGGTTGGGTCGTCACCGGGGTCAAACCGCTGACCATGAGGATAGCCCGATCCAGTGTATTGCCCAGGCCGTTAATGGTCAGGGAACCGTGATTGGCCTCATCGAGGGGAAGCGGGGTAACTTTTATCTCGTCCCCAATTTCCAGCACCTGCACTAAAAATTTTTGGGGCAAAACATTGTCTATCCGCACAAAGCCGGCGGCTTGCCAGTCGCCGGGGCCGGGTTCAACGTCGTCGTAAAAGCCAATTTCGGGGATGCTGATGTCGTCTATGGCCCAGCCGGGCAGGTTGATCCCGTCGTCGGTGACATATTCAAAACGGATCAGCACTTCCCGGCCGGTGTAACCAGAAAGATCAATATTTTCTTCTATCCAACCGGGGCCGCCGCCCGAAATGCCGGTATAACCCGGCCCGTAGGCGTTGCCCGTAGGATTGTCGGTGGCGGAGTGAGGAGTGGCCAAAATGGTCCAGGTTTGGCCGCCATCGGTAGAAATTTCTACGTAGCCGTAATCCCAATTTTCTTCAATTTTGTACCAGGTCCAATAGCGCAGGGTGGCCGTGTCAACCGGCCGCAGATCAAAGGCATGGGTCAAGTGGGTGTTGGTGTCGTCGCCGCGGTGGCTGTACCATTGGTACGCGCCGCTGTGGGCATTATTGTCTATCACTTTAACCTGGGTATTGCCGGTAAAATCAAGGACCACCCGCCCCTGGCCGGTCAACTCAAGGTAATCTGCGCCATATTGGTAAACCGTAGTCTGGTTTTCGTAGGGATAAACGCTGTATCGTTCGGTCAGGGATACCGGGCCAGGGTTAAAGTCGGTATAACCCCAGCGGCCGGTTCCGGATTCAGGGTCTTGCAGATAGTTGGCGATCAAAAAATCGGCAAAGATGTCGTCAAAGCGTTCTGTAAAGCCGTGTTCAGCCAAAACAGCATTAAAGCCGGCCACACCGTTTTGGGGATTAGCCACCACGGCCTGGGTCATTTCTTCGCCGTAACGTTGCAGAAAGTAGGCCATAAAGAGGAAACTGGCCCCGTAGTTGGCCGCAGCATTGTGCGGACTTTCGGCCCAACTGGTCAATTGGGTGTCGGGGTTGGCCGTGTACGCGCCTACAAAGTTGCTGGTGCCGTAGCCGTTGATCAAAGTGGCCAGTTCGCTCAGGCCCTCGTTGGTCCAGGTATCCTCGTTGCGGTCCTGATACCAGTGAATCATGTGCTGGAATTCGTGGGCCAGCACGCCGTCAAAATAATCGTTGCCGGGCTGCAGAGCATTGAGGTTGATAAAGAACATCTCGCGCTCGTTGCTGTAGGGTTCGGCCAGTTTGGAATATTCGTTGGAGGCGGAAAAATATCCGGCCACGCCGGGCGCATTGCCCATAAAAATGTGCACGCGGGGATCGTTGTCAACGCCGGGCGACCATTCGCTGCCAAAAAAGGCGCGGTTGGTGGGGTAGGTTTTTGTTTCAAAACGTTCGGCGGAACGTTGCAGCGCCTCGGCGTTGACCTCCATGCCGTCTTGGACCCACCAATAGGCGTGGCCGGTAACGTACCTTAACCCGGCGGTTACCTGGAATTGGCGGGGGGGGATTTGTTGATTATCCGTAACCCAAAAGGTGTCACTGTCGCCCGGTTGAAAATTATAGGCAACCTCCCGGCTCACTTCTGGAATTTCTTGGCCGGCATGCTTCAGGCGCATAGCCAGCAGGCGTTGGTCGCGCTCCGGCAGCACAGCCTGGGTGAGCAGTTGCTCGGTGGAGGGTTGCAGCGGGCTGGCCTGGATGTCGCTACCGCTTTCTTTTTCGGCTGTTGGTTCCATCTGTTCAGCAGCAACCGGAGATGGGGAGATTGTTGGGGAGGGTATGTTCACCGGGGTAGGCGCCAGGCGTGCAACAGGGGTAGGGCTGGCTGTGACCGGCGCAGCTATTGGTTCGGGATTCTTGGCCAAACGAATAGCTTGCCAGGCGCCGGTCCCCATCACCACTGCGCAGCACAGCAGCACAAACATTGAAATTCCAAACCAAAGAAGTACTTTTTTAGACAAAGCTTATCTCCCGATTATACCAACCTCTTTCATCATTTGTAACTGTTCAGGCATGTCATTTCGACCGAAGGGAGAAATCTCCTTACATTCACTGTTAACCAAAGTTTGGCAGTGAACGCCCAGTTTTTGGGGTTAATTTGCCAAACCAACACCCCTTTTAACCGCCACCTCAAGGAGATTCCTCGCTATCGCTCGGATGACATATGAATAATTACCATAATTTGTCGTTGGCCCTTCATCTTAGCCCCTTTGCGGGCCTTTACTCAGGGACGTGGGAGTGGCTGCGAATACAGTCCTTTGTCGCAATCCCAATGACAAACCCAATCGGCGTTAATGACCATTTCGTCGGGATACACCACTTCTACGGGGATCTCCTCAGACAGGCGGGTGAACTCTTTGCATTGGGCTTCAAAGCGAGCCTGAAAGTCCGCACACTCGTAGCGCACCACCGAAAGATACCACCAGCCCGGACAATTTTGCAACTCAATGCCGGCCACATCCCATTCCTCGTTTTTGTCTGGATAATGATGGCTGGCCCCGGCCGGGTGAGAGATGGCCCCCCACGACAGATTGGTCACATAAACGCTGTAACCGTAAACAAAGTTCCCCGCCTCATCCCGCATTCGCCCTTTAAAGTGACAGATGCCCGCATTTTCAGAAGCGTGCCAGGCGCCGGGCGTAAATTGGTATTTAGGTGGTTCCGGCGCCGGCGGCGGCGACTCTTCTGGCGGCGATTCTTCTGGAGGTGGAGCTGCCGGTGGCTCAGATACGGCGGCAACAGCTACCACCTCCGGGTTGCCGTCAACCTGCACCAGGGGAGCGTAAACCCAGCCGGTGGTGCTTGAGCCGGGGGGGTATTCCACTTGCAGCCAGGTGCTGTCCGCGTTGCGCCCCACCACGTTAGAAGAAGCCCCTACCGGCGCGGTGCCGAGTACGGGATAATTGGTGCCCGGACCGCCGCGCACATTCATATCTTTCAAAATGGTAACCGTTACCGCAGCGCTGACCGGCTCTGGGGTGTCTGGTGGGGGTGGGGGAGGGGTGGGGGAAGGTTCAAAAATTTCCGGCGTGGGGGACGGTTCAAGGGTGGCGGTAGAGGTTGGTTGGGCGTTAACGTCTATCATAACAATATTGGCCGGGGTGGGAGTAAATGTGGGCAAAGGGATGCGGGTGGGGGTTGGCGGGTTGTTATTGCCCAGCAACTCAGACAGGCTGCCGGATAAACCGCACCCCAACGAAGCCAGGCTTAACACCAGGGGCAGGGCCAGCACCCATCCTCGCCGACTCGTTCCCAAACTGAGTTTGGGAACGAAAAAACCCGGCACACACTTGCGCAATGCTGTACTTAGTTTATGTTTCATTTTTAGCTCCAAATTAATTCACTCTTGCTTGAAAAAGTCAAAATGAACATACTGCATGGGGTCGGCGCTGAGGTTCACTTCGATTTCCGGCGATACTTGCGCTCCTCCTTCAACCAGGTAAATCTTGTAAACTCCGGGCGTGTAGGGGGTGAATTCCAGTTTGGTGTTCATGTTGTGATTATCGCCGGTGCCCTTAACGGTGCTGTCGCCAAAACCGGAACCGGATACCTCGCTTAAATAGGTATTGCCGTCCGGGGCAACGGCCTTCATTTGAAAACCGGACAGGGTTTTGAATTGGCCCGGCGTGTAATCTACCCTGATCCAGGCCGTCATGCGGGTTTCGCCCGGCGAGCCGGTATCGTGAATAAAGTAAGCCGCGCTAAAGGGGTATTCCGGGGCCGGGGTAGCCGTAGGTTCTTCGGGGGTGGGGGTGGCGGTGGGTTCGGCCGGTTCCGGGGCCGCCGCTTGGGCCGGCGGCGGCGCGGCGGCCTCGGCCGGGGTTTCGGTGGGGGTGGGCGTAGGCGTTTCGGTGGGGGTGGGGGTGGGGGTGAAGGTAGGGGTAGGGGTAAAGGTGGGCGTCCAGGGTGGGGTAAAAGTGTAAGTAGGCCGGGGCGTTTTGCGCGGCGTGACGGTGGGCGTGGGCTGCTGCACGGCCAGCGCCCCTACCGAACAGGCCAGGCTTGCGGCCAGGCCGGCCATACCGATGATCATCACTATGGGTAAAGGAATACGTTGCCGGAAGTTCAAGCGTTCCTCTTACTTTTTCTGAAAAATGATAAAGTCCCAAACCCATTGGTTGGGATCGGCCGCATACGAAAGCGGAATGACTTCCGAAAGTGGGGAGCCGTTGTTATCGGCCAGGTAAACGTTCCAGGTGCCGTCTTCAAAAACGCCCGGTTCAAATTGCAGGTTGCCCTGTTTGATGTAACTGCAATCCAGGCAATTTGCTTTGCTATAGCTCCAATCGCTCAAAGGGCTTTCTTTGTGCGCTCCCGAAGGAACATGGTCGCCCACCATCTTGATGCCGCCTATAGGGGTATTGTTACCGTCAATCACAGCTACCAGAATAGTAATAACGTGATAAGTAGTTCCCTGAATAGCCCGGTCGCCCCGCTCTATTACCCTGAACGGCCAATCCGGGGTGGGGGTAGGGACAGGCGCGGGGGTGTCGGTGGGCGGGGGGGGAGGAGAGGTGTTGGTGGGCACAGGCGTGTCGGTGGGCAGGGGGGTGGGGGTGATGGTGGGGGTGTCGGTGGGAACCGGGGTGTAGGTGTCGGTGGGGATGGGGGTGATGGTGGGGGTAGGCGTGCTGGTGGGCGTTTCGGTGTAATAGGGGGTAGGGGTGAAGGTGGGCCGGAGGGTGGGCCGGCGGCGGGTGGTTTCGTCCTCCTGGTCGGCGCTGAGTTTGGCCACCGGGCCGCTGGTTTTGACCCGGTCAAGAACGGATTGGGCCAGGCTGCAATTTAAAGAAATAAAGGCAAGCACAACAAACGCCGCCAAAAGAGGGCGTGGCAATTTGGTCATCACAATTTCCTTCCTTCTTATACTTCAAACAAACATTCATTATAGCATGTTGGCAAAATGAGGCAAAACTGTGGAAGGAGGGGAGAATATTAATTGGAGGCGAATATTGGCTCACCGCCGAGGCGCAAAGATGGCAAAGAAAAAACTCTGCGTTCTCAGCGTTTCCGCGGTGAATTTGGGGCAGATGGGGCAAACTCGCCCCCAACCGGAAGCAACTAAAGGCCGGCCAATTTGATCCTGATCTCAGCGCCCAACCCCGGCGCGGCCAACCGATTTTTGATCACGGCCAGGCTGGCTTTGTAGGCGGTGGCGATGCCATCTTTGTAGGTCCAATTTTCGTCTTGCACCCACAAGCGCACTTCGGCCAATTCGGGCAGGGGGAAACCGGAGGGGTAATTGGCGGCGTTAAAAGGGTTATTATCCAGGGGATTGGTAATAAACAAAAACACACTTTCCGATTGCCTGACAATGCTCCGCAGGCGGCTCAGCAAGGTCCAGAGCAGGTCAGGGTCGGCGTGGTTAAGCAGTTCCGCCACCGCGCCCATGCTCACCACCAGCAAGCCTTTGCTGCGGGCGGCGCTTTCCAGGGTGGTCAGGGCGGCAAAAACCGTATCGGGCCGGGCAAGGAACAATTGGGGCGCCATCAGGCCGCAGCGTTCAACCTGCCAGGGGTCAACATTGTGCCCCATATCAATAATGGTCACAATATGCTGCTGGCGCTGCACCTTTGCGCCAATTTTGGCAGCGATGCACATAGCCCCGTCGCCGGGGCTTGATCCGCCCGGGCCGATCAATTCGGTGATTTTGCCGCAGGGCAAGCCGCCAATGCCCAGCGTTTTGTCCAGGGGGCGCAGGCCGGTGGGCAAGGTAGGCGCATCAAGGGCCGGCGGTTTGTAGTTGAGTTTGGTGGGAATCGCGTATGGGTCGGGCCGCCCGGCGAAAATACGGGCCACATTTTGGATGATTTTGTAGACTTGACGCGAGCTTCTGGCCGCCACTAAAAATAACCTCACCACGGATGTAAGGTTATTATACCAGAACGAATGTTCTATTGTCAAGGTTTTTTAGCTTAAAACTTAGAGCATGCCCACAGTCCAGATGCCCTATCGCAAAAGTAATCCCCAAAATTGGTCAGGGGTGAGGTTATGATATAATAATTCGGTTTGTAGAGGTCGAAACAATGTCCTTCTCTTTTGAACTTATTGCCGAAGACAAACACAGCCGGGCCAGGGCCGGGATCATCCACACCCCCCACGGCGATATTCCCACGCCTGTTTTTGCGCCGGTGGGCACGCAGGCTACGGTTAAAACCCTCACCCCGGCTGAACTGCACGACCTGGGGGCAACGCTCATTCTGGGCAACACCTACCATCTCTACCTGCGGCCCGGCGCAGACCTGATTGCCGATTTTGGCGGCCTGCACCAATTTATGCAATGGGACGGGCCTATTTTAACCGACTCCGGCGGGTTTCAGGTGTTCAGCCTGGCCGGGCTGCGCGAGGTGGATGAAGAGGGGGTCACGTTTCGCTCGCACCTTGACGGCTCCACCCACCGTTTTACCCCGGAAAGCGTGATCGCCCTCCAGGAAAAACTGGGCGGGGATATTATCATGGCCTTTGACGAGTGCCCCCCGCCGGAGGATCACGCCTACAATGTTGAGGCCCTGGCCCGCACGCATCGCTGGGCCGAACGGTGCCGGGCAGCCCAACGCCGCGCCGATCAAGCCCTGTACGGCATTGTGCAGGGCGGGGTGTTTGCCGACCTGCGGGCGCAGAGCGCGGAGTTTCTGACGGCGCTGGATTTTCCGGGATACGCCATCGGCGGATTGAGCGTGGGCGAAACCAAGGCTCAAATGCACGCCATGCTGGACGTGGTGCAGCCTATTTTGCCCCGCCACAAACCCCGTTATCTGATGGGCGTGGGTAGCCCGGAAGATTTGTTTGAAAGTGTGGCGCGAGGGGTGGATCAATTCGATTGCGTGCTGCCCACCCGCATTGCCCGCAACGGGGCGGTTTTTACCAAACAAGGCCGCCTCAATTTACGCAACGCCCGTTTCGCCGCCGATAAAAACCCCATCGAGCCGGATTGCCGGTGTTACACCTGCCGCAACTTTAGCCTGGCCTATCTGCGCCACCTGATCATTGCCAAAGAAACGTTGGCTTTACGCCTGGCCACGCTGCATAACCTTCATTTTATCCTGGAAACCATGGGGCGGATTCGACAATCAATTTTGGCAGGCACGTTTGGGGAGTATAAGCGTGCTTTTTTGGCAACTTACAAAACCGTTACTTAAAAAGCCGCCTGCCAGGCTTTTGTAATAATTTAGCTTCTTTTTTCCCGGGTAACATTTATTAAAAAGTCCTTCGTAGTTTTGCTACGAAGGACTTTTATCTATTCCGTTAGCAGCCTGTTGGAGAAGTAGGATGGTTTTCCTTGCTTAAGCGGGTTAAAAATCCACCCTACGAGATTTTTTAACAGGCTGCCAGAGGAAGTTAGGATCAGCTTCCTTACTACGTTGGAAACTGCTTTTCCAGGAAAGCCCTGGGAATTAGTTGAGACAGCCCATCTGAATATAGCTCATCCAAACCTATCTCTATTTTGGTATAATCGCCCTTGCGGCTGAAGGTGGGGTTGTAATAAAACAGGCGTTGCTGGGCCAGGGTAGGGGCGGTAGCCACAAATTTTTCTATCACCGGGTCCCATTTTGGCACCAGGGCAGGCTTGGGGGCAAAGCAGGCAAAACAGAGCCGCTGCACCTCGGGCGATTCCCAATTGAAGGTATAGTACAGGGGCACCGCGCGGGCGCAGTGTTGTAACATTTCGTCGTTGGGCACATTCAGCCCCAGGTCGCCCAGCATGCCGGCGCATTTTTGCGGGGTTAAGCCGCCAATCTCCCAGGCCATAAAATACAAGTTGATGGTTTTTGAGCGAAAATCTACGCCAAACAACCTGACCATCTGATGCTGGTATTTTTTAAAAAAGTCCAGATGAGCGGCGATGCCATCCGGTACGCCCGGCATCTGCAAGACCTTCTCTAACGGGACCGAATTGGGGAAAAAGAGCCATATTTTCTCCAAGCCGGTCGCAGCCCCGGCATCCACCCCAAAAAATCCGGTTTTATTGGGAATCAGCCCAAAATGATCCATTGCCGTGGGAATGATGTCCAAACAAGGATGACCGTTCTTTTTAATGAGGCCGTTTTCAACGGCTACATCAAACGGATAAAAAGGAACCCACAGGTTAATGTAGCGAAAATTGATGTCCTGGATCGGGCCGGTGGTGGTTCTATAGGCAGTACTGCCCGCCTCAAAAGGCGCTTTTAAAACGGTGAGGGTTTTGTCTATGGCGTCCTTATCGTATGCTGCGCCCATTTTCTCGGCGGCAAGAACCACGGCGTTGCTAATTTGCTCAATATCATGTGTTTTCGGAAAAGTTATTTTTGGCTGCATTTCTGGTTTTCCTTTCTTGATATAATGGATGATTGACTGGTCCCTTACGCAATTATGCAAGACCTATTCAGCACTTTTACCGGGTAGAGACAAGACATTGTCCTGTTTCTATCCAAAAACATTAGCCAAACAACTATTATTCCGGCCTGGGAGCGTAGCAGCCCGGCAGCGTCCGGGTCAGGCTTCACTCAATTTTACGCCCACGCTGCTCAAGGCGGTCACCAAGCCGGTTTGTAAATCGCGCAACGTTTCAAGCTTGCCCCAATCAATGCCCAGATCCACAATGGTCTCGGCCACTTCGTCGGAAATACCGGTGACAATGGTCCGCGCCCCCTTCAGTTGCGCGGCCTGGATGGTTTTATTGAGATGGTTAACAATGCCGGTATCCATAATTGAAACACCGGTCACGTCCAAAATAACCACCCTGGCCTGGTGTTTGCTGATACCGGCCAGCAGGGCGCGGGTAATATCTCTGGCCCGCATAGTGTCAATGCTGCCGATGAGGGGCATCACAATAATGCTGCCTCTTCCGTCGGGCGCGTTCATCAGGGGGATAACGGGAGTGGACAATTCCTGGATGGCCTGTTTCTGGGCCTCAATGACTTGCTGTTGCAGAAGTTCGCGTTCGGCCATACTTTCCTCTAATTCGGCGGTGCGTTCGGCCACCCGCTGTTCCAGCGTAGCTTTATGCTCTACCAACTCTGCCTGCGTGCGTTGAAATTGCGAGGTATAGAACCATTGCAACACGGCCATAAAGGTCAATATCCCGGTTACGGCGATGAAATACATTGAGGCATTATCTTCAGGCGCCGGGGCCTGCGGCAAACGGTTCTGAATGTGGAGCCAACCAAAACCAAGATAGGCGACAATACACAGGACCAACATCCCCCACCGGGTTTTGCCCTCCTGAAGAATGGCAGCCAGCAAAACCACGCTGGCATAAATTAATATCGCCACGGACCCCACGCCGTAATCGTAATTGGTTTTAAGGGCCAGGGCAAAAAAGACAAAAAGCGCCACATAGCCGGCCCAACGCCAATACCCCCGGTCGGCTGCCCACCACCCGGTAAGGAGTAGTATCTCCATAACCAGGGTAATCACCGGCATCTCCGGCGTCAATGCGCCTACCAGTGCCCCAATCAAGAAAGGGAAAAATAAAACCCCATTGACCAAAATCAAAATGACCAGCACAACTTTGGTCATGTACTCCCGCCGCGAGTCGCTTTCATCCGTGGCGTAGGGAATAGTCAAACGATGCCACAAGTGTTGTAAATTATTCATGATGACCCTCCTTATCAGGTGTTTCCAAGTTAACGGATTAACTGAGAAATTCCTGAGGCAAGTTATATCACGGTTCGTTTAGCAGTGTGTCTCCCCAACGGCATATCCGTTTGTTAAGGTTCGCATTCTCCTATACCTTGGCTTGATCTTTTTATGCTCCCGCCTGGTTTAGTAACAGGACAAAGGGAATTGATCATTTATTCATCGCCCTTCTGCTGTTATTGGTTGACATACTTTACGGCACGGGTGTCCCTCCCAAATTAAGGATAGTTGTGGCGCGAGCAAAAATAGGGGCGTGACTGAGGAAAATAAGAGCCGCCATATAATTCTTGTTGAACCAAGTAGAGAATGACTCCAGTTAATTGTAACAGGACTTGCTATAAATTGACAAATTTCAAAATGTAATAGAGCAAAGGATAAGGGGCCAGAACCACATTTATCTTAAAATGTCTCCTCATTAGGCAAGCGGTGGATTTTGGTTATAATTCAAATAATAGGGGTATTGAAATAAGCTTAAAAGGATTAACCAGAAACTATGACCGAAAAATCACTCAAAATCCAGGCTGAAGAAATTATGGTGGCGGTGGACCGGGATTTGCAACAGAAGGCCAAATCTCAGTCTCCGGCGGAATTGGCCGCAATTGACTCTAAAGCCGGCGTGATTGCCAATCTCATTTACAAGGCCATTAGTGATGTGGATATTGCCGCCGCAACAGACAAAATTGAGGATTTGAAGGCTAAATATCCCGATGCTTCGCCCCAGACCCTCTCGCAAAAACTCATCCGGGAAAAGTGTCAGAAAACAGGCGTGGTGGGGGCGGTCACATCCGGGGCGGGGCTGATTCCCGGCGTGGGGACGGCAGCAGCCCTTACCCTGGGCACGGCGGCCGACATTGGGGCTACTTTTAAATTACAGGCAGAATTGGTGTTAGAAATTGCCGCTGTCTATAATTATCCCTTGACTGAAGAAGAGAAACAGCGGATTGTGTTGGCCATTACCGGCCTGAGCGCGGGCACCACCATGCTGGCCCGTAGCGCCGGGCAACGAGTAGTCGGGAAGGTCAGTGAAAAGGTGGCTGAAAAAGCTGTAGAAAAAACCGTCGTCAAAGCCTTACCGGTGGTAGGCGTGCTGGCTTCGGCGGGAACCAATGTGCTCTCGTCGTACATTATCGGCCAGCGGGCGGATGCTTATTTCCGGTTGGGGCCGGAGGCGGTAGGCACCTGGGGCGATAGTCTGCGGGCCATCACCGGCGTGGATGAGCGCAAGATTGCCGGTTGGGTGGCCGAGAGCGGCAAGGTGGCCGGGCAAAAAGTATCGGCGGGGGCAAGCAAAGTAGCCGGGGCAGTGGGCGTGGGCGCGCAAAAAGCCGGCGAAACCGCCCGCACCGGCTTCAGATTTTACCTCCGCTGGCTGGTTACGTTTTGGACAACGGCGTTTTGGCTTGCTGGCCAGGTTCTTGCTTTTGGGTGGGCCGTGATTAGCTTCATTCCCCGGCGGGTGATGGGATTATTTGGACAAAAGGACAAGCCAAAGGCCGGAAAAAAGAAAAAGGCCAAACGCCCATAAATGGACACAGCTAACAAACCCATCCTCCTCAACCTTTCCTCAACCGAACTCAAAGACCTGCTGATTGGTTGGGGAGAGCCGGGCTACCGGGCCGCGCAAATTGAAACCTGGCTCTATCAACATTACGTAGACGATGCGACTCAAATGACCACCCTGCCCCAACCCCTGCGCCAACGCCTGACCGCAGAGAGTGTGCTCAGCCCGCTGACGGCGCTGGTTTCGCTGGACTCCGCCGACGGCTATACGCATAAAACACTGTTTGCCCTGCCGGATAGACAAGAGATCGAGACAGTGTTAATGCGCTATGACCGGCGCCAAACCTTGTGCCTCAGCACCCAGGCCGGCTGCGCCATGGGCTGTCCTTTTTGCGCTACCGGGCAAATGGGCTTTCAGCGGAATCTTTTGGCAGGAGAGATTGTGGCCCAGGCGCTTTATTATGCCCGCCAGCTTCACCGGGCCGGCCGGCAGGTCACCCATATTGTGCTTATGGGCATGGGCGAACCATTGGCCAACTATGCCCAAACCTGGCAAGCCATTCGCCGGTTGAATGATCCGGCCGGTTTTAAGCTGGGGGCGCGCCGCATGACCCTCTCCACCGTGGGGCTGGTCCCGGCCATCCGCCGGATGAGCCGGGAGCCGGAGCAGGTTGGGCTGGCCGTCTCGTTACACGCGCCAACAGACGAACTGCGCAACACCCTGGTGCCCCTCAATCGCCGCTATCCCCTGGCCATGCTAATGCAGGCCATCCGGGATTACCTTGAGCGCACCCATCGCCGGGTGACCTTTGAATATGCGCTGATGGACCAAGTGAACGACAGCCCGCTTCAGGCCGAGCAATTGGCCACCTTGCTCCAGGGGCTGCTTTGCCACGTCAATCTCATCCCGCTAAATCCCACCCCCCATTCGCCCTGGCGCGGCTCGCCTGACGAGCGGGTGGCTGCGTTTCGGGATAAATTGCAGGCAGGGGGGATTCCCACTACTGTCCGGCTCCGGCGCGGCCTTGATATTGCCGCCGGATGCGGCCAATTACGAAATGCGGCCGGCCAAAAAAGATGAGCCGCCAAAAATCTTGCATTTTTGGGGGGAACGTTGTATTATAGTGGATGGTGTTTTTTTGCGCCCGGTTGATCTGAATGGGTAGAATCCCCTATATATGGGAACGGATTTGGCTATATCCCCAAGATATAGGATAGGGTAGGTTAGCAGGGCGGGTTGCTGAGTAGTATTCTAAATCTTCCAAACAAAAAAGGCCAGCACACAAGCTGGCCTTTAAAGATAAAAAATTTCTTGATTGTTAAGTTTGCGCCTAAACTTTGGCAGCCGTTCGTAAACACCGGGCGCAGACTCTAACCTTTTTAGGCTTACCAGCCACCATAATGGTCACCTTTTGAATATTTGGTTTCCACTGTCGCTTGGTGTGGCGCATGGAGTGGCTCACGTTGTGTCCACTTAAAGGCTTTTTACCGCAGATTTCACACTTGGCCATGGTCAATTTCCTTATCTAAATTTTCAAACAAAAGCCGCAACACACCCGTTGCGACCACAAAGCGATATAATAGCATAGAGGCCGCAAATTGGCAAACAGCCGTCAGGTAATGCAACGTGACGATCAGCGGTGTGTTTTACAGAGCAAAGAGGGGCCAGTTGACAGGATTGTCTAACAAAGAATTGATCAGGCAAGGGTTTCAGGTAAAAAATGGCATTGTGGTGGCGGGTAATGGGATTGGCCTTAAAAATATGTTTCAGGGCGGCCAGCAATGGCTTGAAGCGCACGTGGGGATAGTCAACAATCTGAACGTTTTTCCGGTGCCCGATGGCGACACCGGCACCAACATGTGGCTGACCATGCGCGCGGCCCTGAGAGAAGTAGAGGAAGCGCCGGACCATACAGTGGGCGTCATTGCCGCCTTTGCCGCCAGGGGCGCGTTGCTGGGCGCCAGAGGTAACTCCGGCGTTATTTTATCTCAGTTTTTACAAGGTTTAGCCAGAGGCTTTGAGAATCAAAGGGCTTTTACCACCCAAAATTTCGCCCGCGCGGCCAAATTAGGGGCGGAGCAGGCCTATCAAAGCGTCATCAACCCGGTCGAGGGCACCATTCTGACGGTGGCCCGGGCTATTTCTGAGGCAGCCCAACAGAGCGCCAAATCCGGCCGGGATGTACTGGCTCAACTGGTCGCGGTTTTGGCCGCAGCCAGGCTGGCCCAGGCTAATACCCCCGCCCTGTTGCCCGTGTTACGGGAAGCGGGCGTTACCGATGCGGGGGGACAGGGTTTGGTTTATATTTTGGAGGGGGGCCTGCGTTTCATTAACAACGGCCTGGTTGACCTCTCCCCCGTCAGCCCCGTTTTGCCGGTTCGGCTCAAGCCAACCGTGTCTGAGGCTTATGGGTATGATGTGCAATTTCTGATCCAGGGTGAACGGCTGGATGTGCCGGAAATCCGGGCTTATATCAATAGTATTGGCCGCTCAACCCTGGTAGTGGGCGATGAACGGCTGGTAAAAGTGCATGTTCATACCCCAAACCCCGAGGCGCCCCTTTCTTATGGGGCCAGTCAGGGTATCGTCAGCGACGTAGTAGTGGAAAATTTGGATGAACAGACCCGGGCCTTTGTGGGCCAAGTTGAAACAAAACAAACAACCATCGCCGTTATCGCGGTTGTTCCCGGTGAGGGTCTGGCTAAAATTTGTCGGAGTTTGGGCGCAAGTCAAGTTTTGTTTGGCGGCCAAACCAAAAATCCCAGCGTGCAAGAGCTGTTGGCAGCCATTGAGCAGGTAAAGGCCACGACGGTGTTGGTGTTGCCAAATAACAAAAATGTTATTCCGGCAGCCCAACAGGCGCAAAGTTTGTCGCCAAAGAAGGTGGTGGTGTTACCGGCCAAAACCGTGCCCCAGGGCATTGCGGCGCTGCTTTCGTTCAATCATCAGACTGATCTTAAAACCAATGTGCAGCGTATGTTGGAGGCCACCCAACAGGTGCGCACCCTGGAAGTAGCGCGAGCGGCGCGTGCTAGCAGCCTCAATGGTTTTAATATCAAAACCGGCGATGTGATTGGCCTGCTGGACAATAAATTGGTCAGCGCCGGTCAGGATGAGGATGAGGTATCATTGGCCGCGCTCTTGCCCCTAGAGGTTCAAGCGTATGACCTCATGACGATTTATTTTGGCCAGGATCGTTTGCTTAAGCAGGCCCAAGCCCTGGCCGGTAAGATTAGAGCGCGTTATGCTCACTTGCAAATTGAGATTCATCCGGGGGGACAACCCCATTATCAATATATAATTTCATTGGAGTGATAGATTACCTTGTCTAAAGTTGCCATTATCACCGATAGCACAGCCTACTTTAAACCGGGCGAAGCTGAAAATTTGGGAATACACGTGGTTCCGCTCAATATTCAACTGGGGATGGACAAATTTTTAGAGGGGATTGAATTGGACACGGATGAACTTTTTCATCGGCTCAATTATGGCGCGCCCTATCCCATCAGCCTTCCCCCCGACCTGGCCGTTTTTGAAAAGCTCTATGCCGACCTGCATGCCCAAACAGACCAAATTCTGGCCATTCATGTTTCCCGGCGTTTGAGCAAAACCTTGCAGGTTTCTGAAATGGGCGCCGAGGCCATGTTGGGCCGTTGCGCCATTGAGATCATTGACTCTATGACCACCTCGATGGGGCTGGGGATTTTGGTGAAGGCGGCGGCGGAAGCGGCCAATGCCGGCGCGCCGCTGGACGATATTGTGCGCCTGGTGCGGGGCATGCTGCCTCATATCTATCTGGTTTTTTATGTGGAAACCATGGATTACCTGGAACGCGGTGGCCGCATTGGCAAAGCCCAGGCTATTCTTGGCTCCATGCTCAATATCAAACCGATTCTTTTTATGGAAGATGGCGACATTATCCCCCTGGAAAAAGTGCGCACTACCGAAAAGGCCATTGAAAAGCTTTTTGAGTTTGTGGCCGAATTTGATAATTTAGAGCAAACTGCTATTATTCAATGCAATAAGCACCCCAATAGAGACGCGCGTACGCTCCAGCAGCGATTGGTCCAAAGCTTCCCCAGGTTGGATTTTCCCATCATTCAATACGGACCAGACCTGGCGACCCGGGTTGGGCCAAACGCCCTGGGGATTGTAGTTTACGAAGGGATGGCCTTTTAACGTGTTACCCAGCTTTGATAAACTAACCCGGATGTTGATCCAGGAAAGGCGACTTGAATACAAAAACAAGGCCGTGATGGGCGGCCTGGAAAAATTTGCCCCCAACTGGGTAACCGAGGCCCAACAAGAAGCCACCACCGCCGCCGAACGCCAACTCATTGAGGACGTTGCCCAAAAGCTGTATCGTTACCCGGATATCCCTGAAACCGACCGCCCGAATTTTGTCCACCGGCTGCTGGTCAAATTGCATAAATCCGGCGAGCAGGCCACCGCCGAAACAGAGACTGCCGCCGATAAGGATAAACCGACCCCAACCCAACAACAGCCTGAACCTGATATGAGCCAGGAAGTTGCGCCGGCCCGCGAGTCTTCTGTTGAAATAACAGAAAAACCCGTCTCGCCTCAGCCTGAAACTGAAGCGAGCGCGGAATCTGCGCC
>JAFGDY010000048.1 GCA_016931895.1 Anaerolineae bacterium | reverse complement strand
TTTTGGGCGGCGGCCAGATAGGCCACATAAACCCGGATCAACACCAATTTGAGCCGGGTACCGGAGGCGCAAATGCCAATGTAATGCCGGCCCGGAGCCTCGTTGCTCGAGGGACGACGGCGAGAGAAGAAGTTATCATCGGCATCCAAAGCGGCGGGGGGAAAGATTTTTACCTGGCGCAGGAACAGGCTATTGACCTGGTGCCGCGCCCGGCGAATGGTGGCCGTTGAGGCAATTACCTTGGGCCTTATCTTGGCGCCGTTGAGTTCCCAGGTAGCCAGGCGATCCACCGCGGTTTCATACAGGCCGACCAGTGTGCCCAGCGGCCCGCTGATGAGGTGCAGTTCGTCCTGAATGATCAAATCGGGCGGGCGCAGCGGCCCAATGGCTTGCGTTTTGCAGGCAGGCAATCCACCCTTTTTGGGATGGCTGTCGGCATCATCAACTTCCGGCGAGCGATAGCCGTGGCGCGGGCAGTAGCCACTGACCCGGCCAAAAAGCATCTGGGTAGCCCCTTTCCAGGGCATTTGGGCAAATTTATCCACGGTGGCGATGAGCAAGGTGGGCAGGCGACGGTAAATCTCTTCATCTACCACCACAATGGGCAGCCCTTCATCCGGCGATTGGCGGCGGCTGAAGGGGCATTGGCCCAATTTATCGCTGCAAAACTGGAAGGTACGGCCCCGGCCTTGCTCGTAGGTTTCAACCACAATATTTTTGCCGGGATTGATCGGTTGGCCGCACCAGGGGCAGTTGGTGATTTGGTGGGGCGTGCCGCCGCCGCCCCTGCCCCCACCCCAACCCAGATCGTGGTCTTTTTTGATGGCTTCGGCGGCGTCCTTGGTCCAGTTGGGCGTGCTGCTTTGGCCTACCCACAGGCCAATGCGAAACGGCTTGATCCCCCACTGCGCCGGATTTTCCCGGCGGATGATTTCGCAGGCGCAGATGAGGGCGGTAGCGCGCTGGAATTGCTGTAACGTTAACAGCCGCAGAGTGTAGCGCATGAGTACGGCCACCCCGGCCTGGCCGGACAAGCCGCCGAGTTCAGGCTGCAAGCGGCGAAGGGCCATGGTAAAGGCGGCCACGCCCAGGTAAGCCTCGGTTTTACCGCCGCCGGTGGGGAACCAGAGCAGGTCGGCCAGCGCGCCGGTGGCATCGCTGCGGTCGGGATGGGTGGGGTCCACCAGCCCCGGCAGGTTGAGCAAAACAAAGGCCAACTGGAAGGGTCGCCAGCTTCGGTTTTGGGGCTGGTCAATTTGGGCCAGGTCTGGCTGTTGGCCTTGACGAACCAGACGGGCGTAAATAGAGCGAATGCGCTGCAGGTACATAGCCCGGTTGGCAAACTGAAAGGCATCGGCGGCCTGGGGGTTTTCGTCTAACAGCGCCAGCCCGGCGCGAATACGGGCCAGGGCTTCGCGGCAGTTGTTGAGGGTCTGTTGGCCGTCGGCCAGGTAGGGCTGCAAATCCGGGGTGGGTTGGGCGAGGCGGGTTTCTTGCGTTTTAATCCAGTTTTCGTAGGCGGTGGTCAACGGGGCGATGGCGGTGGAGAAGTTGCCCAGTTCGGTTTCGGCCAGGGTTTTCATATCGAATACCGCCTGGCCAAGTTCAGGGACGTCGGCCAGCGCAGGCGGGTCCATTCGCTCCACTTCATAAGCGGGAATCACTTCGGTACGGACGGCGGTAGCCCGATTCCACCGGTCGGGGGCCGGTTCAACGTGAACGCCGGTGTTATGTCCTACGGCAAATTCCACCTGCCGGCGGTAGAGCATTTGCATCACCCGGTCTTCCGGCTCGTGGGTGTTCAATTCCGGCGGTAGTTGCCTTTTTACGAAAATAGGCGCGTTATCCGGCGCGGCCACCACCAGTTCCGGCTGAAAAAGCCAAGCTTCATCCTTGCGCACCTTTGGCTCCCGCTGGGCATTAACCAGAAACAGGGTGATGGTCCAGGCATCGTCGCGCCGGCGGCACAGGCCGCGCGCGTAAACATCTTCATTTTCTGGATCAGGATGCCAGGGGCCCAGTTCGCCTGGTTGCAGGGGAATGGGGGGCGAGACCGCCTCCACCGGACTGCGCTGCCAGACCACTCTTGAATGGCCCTGATAGGCGGAGATCGTTTCGGCTTGCACCCGTTTATACTGCCCCCAGCGTGCCGTGACTTCAATGGCTTCGGCGTTGCCGTCCACCGTGAAGGTCAGGCCCAGCGAAGAAGGATAGATGGTGACCGCTTGAGCCAGCCCGGATTCGGTTTTGCCGTCCTGACTATCGGCGTCACCATCCACGGCCAGATCGTCCTGCTCATCGGGCACAATGCGCTGGCCGCGTGGGGCCAGGCGGCCGACGATGTATCTATCACGGACATTGCGCTCGTCTACAATTTCTTCCGGGCCGCCCGCCGGGCCAAGCAAGTCGGCTCGGACCATTTCTTCCAGTTTGGCTCGCAGTTCGAGCGGGGAGGGGATTGTTTCCTTGAGTTTGTCGGGCATTGTTTTACCTTTCGCTCAACCAAAGCCGGGCGTCAGCCCATTGAGATCATCCACCCAGTAACGATAATCATTCAGCACAACGGCGTTGGCGCTGCTTTCGTCGTCTGCCCAAACCTGATCGGCCACAATCCGGCGTGGTTTGCCGCCGCGCTCTACGTTTAGCAAAACGCCCCGGCGCTCATCGGTGGCGGCCAGCCCCAGTACGGTGACAGGTTCGGCGTGGCCCGGCTCGTCGGGGTCGCGCCAGGTGGCGGCAAAGGGATAGTGAACGGCGTCGGTCAGGTAGACTTCTATGGCCGCGAGTTCTTCGTACTGGCCGTAACAATCCACGGTGACTTCTGCCAGCCGTTGGGCCTGATCGGGGATGGTGGGAATGTCGGCTATATCATACATTATCCGGCTCCATTTCAGGAAATACTATCATTTCTTGTCACTTTTCATATGACAACTCTTGTACTTCTTTCCACTGCCGCACCAGCAGGGATCGTTACGTTTTAATTTTTTGGCCCGGTCAGGTTTTGGCGGCTTAGGCGTTGAAGCGCCAAACAACTGAGACAGCTTACCCATAACCGGCGGAGGCTTGAGTTTCCGGGGGAGTACCTTGCTCCCCCTGATTTCCTCAAGTTCGGCCAGGATGGGGGCTTGCTTGTCCGGTTTGCCCCACTCCTCGTATAAGTTCACCAGCCGGTCCAGAACATCGGCTCTATCTTTAAGTGCAGGTCGAGCCAGGGCTTGCCGGAGAATAGGCTCGGCTGATTGGTAATCTTTGACCGATTGCTGCCATAGATAATATTGGTCTGACCAGCCGATATAGGCCCAGCCTTCGTCGGGTAGCTTTTCAACCAGCGCCCGGTAGACCGCTTCCGCTTCGTCTTGTCGCCCCAAGTCCCACAGGGCCTCGCCTTCCGCCCGCCGTAAATTGAGATAGCGATTATCGTCTACATTGGGAAACTGGGCTAAAAACTCGTGAACAAAACGTATCCGCTGTTCGTTGTAGTGGGGGGCGTCTCGCCCGGCATTGTGCAGTTCCATTTCCATATCGCCGGCCCAATTGAAGAGAGATTGGGTCAGCGGATAGGCCCGGTCAAAATCGTCAATCGAACGCATATCCGAGGTTGCCATTTGTTTGATGATTTCCCAGGCTTCCAGCCAGCGATCACACCCCAGCGCTTCTTGCCGCTGTTCGTAGATTAAGGTATACCCCTCCTGTATCAGGTCATCAAGCTTTTCATCCGGGTCCAGTTGGATAGGAGGCAGCGTGCCTGCTTTGATCTGTTCCCACCGTTTGGCTTCGGCCTGTTCAAAGGCATCGATGGCCCGCAGCGTACCCCTGGCCTGCCGCCGGTTTACCTGGTGCAAAACTCCGGCTCGCAGCGCATCCAGCAGCAGCTTATTGACCTCCGGGTTGTCGCCGCCATCTTCAATTTGCATCTCCACTGCGCCGAGAATGCCGTTTAACTTGCGAAAACGAATAAGGGGCAGGTTCAGTTTCTTGATTTCCGTTTCAATGGGGCTTAGCTGAGCGACCCGCGCCCGGTCATAGCGGACGGGTTCGTTAGAAGGTTGCCAACTCATTATAATTTACCCTTCTGCTGCTTTGGTTTGGGGGGTCTTTTCTTTCGTTTTGCCATCGTGTTACTTTCTCTTAAGGCAAATCTGATAAGTTCAATACCAGGTCAAGCAAGATCCAGACTGTAAGAAACCAGCTTCTCTTCATTGTTGTCTCTGACAAAAACAACCATCTGATTGTTGCGCTGCGCCCTCCGATACTGATCTTGTAAAATAGCTTGAGAGCGTTGATTCATATCTTCCTTGAACTCTTTGTACGGATAGGCATATATCCTCTGTTCCTGCACATCAAACAGCATCACCGGCCTTTTGGCGACAAACAAGTTATACCATTTCAAGATGTCTTCCCAATGCTCGTAAACCATTTCTAAATAGGGGTCTTCAGTCATTCATCATCCTCCGGCAATTGAACGGTTAAGCTGATGTTGTTGACATTGGCAAAGGGTTCTCTGAGAGCCAGGGCCGGCGTATGACCTGTTTGGCGGGTTAGGGGAAGACTGGCCAGGTTCTGTTTGGCCAGGTCGTAATCAGGATCAATGTCCAGCGCCCGCTTGAAGGCGGCTTCGGCTTCATCATACTTCTTTTGCATCAGCAAGGTCAGGCCCAGGTTGCCCCGCGGTTGGGGCAGGCACTCACCCATTTCAATGACCCGGCGGAAGGCTTGCTCCGCTGCGGCCCATTTTTCCCGGCGCATCAGTTGAATGCCGCGCTCAAACAACTCTTGCTGCTCCTCCAGTTGTTCCAGGGTAAAACCCGGCCCGCGCAGGGCGCGCTCGCTTTCGGCCATTTCCCGGGTTTGAGCTAAAATTTCGGTGAATTTTGTACGCTGCGTGGGGTCTGTTTCCAGTTCCACCGCTTTTTCAAAGTCTCGCGTCGCCTGCACCAGACGCATGGTGTAGCGGCCGGTCAAGCCACGATTGTACCACAAGTGGGCATATTGCGGCTTGATTTCCAACGCTTGCGACAGGGCTTGGTAGGCCTCTTCAAATTGGCTGAGCATGGTGTAAGCGCTGGCTAAATATTCAAGCGCGTCGGCGCGTTTTTGAGATTTGGCCGGCGCGTCGTGCAGAACACGCCGGCAAGTTTGGACCAATCCTTGATAATCTTGCCGCCTTAATTGCGCATTAGCCTGATCGATCCAATTATTGTCCTGTTTTTTGAGAACAAATGGTTTTTTTTGCTTTGGGTTTCGTTTACTTTTGGCCATACAACACTTCCTTTTGACATTTGCAAAAGCTAAAACAACAACATCTGCCCGCCGTCATCCGCCTTCTTCTTTTCCTTCCGTTTGCCCTTCGACCCCTTCTCGTGCAGCCCCGCCAGCACTTCTTCCTCGTAGCGCCGGTGGTTGAGTTCCAGCAGGCGCCCCAGCACCTCCCGGCGAGCGGTCTCGCTAATGGTGAAGCGCAGGCCCTGGGGCGTGTCGTGGAAATCGTGGGCCAGGTCAAGATCAGCCCAGCCGTAGGCCGCGGCGACGGCGGTGTCCATTTGCACGTGCAGTTCCCGCAATTTTACGATGTCCGGCGCGGTTTCTTCCGGGTTGTGGAAGCGATTGTAGGTGGCGGTCAGCCCTTCCTGGCGGGTGAGCATAATTTTCGGCGGTGTTCGTGGTAGGTTTTGCCGATGGCGTCGAGTTCAGAGTTGGGGGCGGCAGGGTCGGAATCGGGGAAGGGGAAGGTTTGGAAACAATCGGTTGGAATATACCGAGCATCTCCCTTTAAAGTTGATCCATAACATAGTACCCACGAGGTATGAAAACTTGATTGCAGCAATGAAAAATATCTGTTTTCATCAAAAGCGAATAATATTGTTGCGTGTGAGTAGACCATACCTTTTGGAACAAAGACAAAAGCCAGAGTTTTGCTAGTCTGAGCTACAATTAGGACTCTATTTAGGGGAGCGATAGCTTCATAGAGTTTGTCTTGCCGCCTTCCGTATTGCCACCATAGTTTTGCGTAACTGCCTTTCTTTTTTATTCGCTCAGGGTAAACTCTTTCGCGCACAATTGCCATACAACCTGGATAAGCCTCTGCCTTATCTAGAGGCCAGTTAAAGAAATTAATGATCCAACGGCTTGGGGATTGGGTAGGGCTAGTATTTAAGTCTTGTCCATTGATGAAAGGAAACAAAATATCCTTATTGCTCTGATTCTTTGCGATTAGTTTCTCAGCTTCCTCTGGTGGAATTATGAAACCAACACCGACCACATTAGTTCCCATGTGGCTTCTACCTTCATTTTGGTTAAGTATATGTGGATCACCAGTAACTTTGCTTGTATCCAACGCACTGGATATGTTTTTTACTTGTCTTCCATCTAGTAGTAACAACAAGTTATTTAGGTGTTTTGCAATGTGTACTACACTTACGATTACAGCCGCCATTCCGGGCCAAGGTTGACTATTGGTCGCGTTATAGATTATCCCACCATGGTTACTGATTGCATCTAAGGCAGTCTGTCTAGTATCACCTTGGGCAATCGTATTTGTCGCAATTAGCCCCAATGTTCCTCTCGATTGTAGATGGTTATAACCTCTAAGAAAGAAAAATGCGCTGTAGTCTGCATTCCCGCTAGACCCTGGGTAAACTTCATAAAGCAACTCGCGATAACTGTCCCCAAGAGTTTCACGAATACGCCGTCCACCAATAAACAGTGGATTGCCCACAAACGCATCAAATCCGCTGCGGCCTTCGTCCAAAAACACCTCTGGAAATTCCAACGGCCAGTGGAAGGGGCGCAGGCCCTGCGGCAAGTTGGCCTGGCAGGGGCGCGGTCGGGCGGCACGTCTTTACCTGCGTTAAAGGCCAGCAGCAGGGCATCGCGCAGGTCTTGCTGCTCCCCGGCGGGCAGGTCGTTAAAATAGCTGCCAATCAACATATCGCCGCCGCGTTTCAGGTTGTGGGCCACGGCCTCGGCTTTGGCCAGCAGGTGAGCCTTGTGGGCCTGATCGGTTATGGTGTTCACCGGCAGGGCGGCCAGTTGGCGGCGCAGGCTGACCATCCGGTTCAGGTCGGTACGGATGGTGTCGGCGTACAGGGGCTGCGCGCCGGCGGCTTCCAGGTTCCAATGCAACAGTTGCGCCAGGTTCACGCCTACCAGGGAGTCGCCGCATTTGAGGGCGTGGTCTAAAAAGGTAAAGGGCCGGTTTTTATCCAGCGTGATCAACCACAGGGAGAGCTTGGCCATTTCCACGGCCAGGGGGTTTTTGTCCACCCCGTACAGGCAGCGGTCGGCCACTAGGCGGCGGGCCAGCAGCAGGCGCTCATCGGGGTCGGCGGGGATGATCTGCTCGCCAGGGTCGCCGGTGGCGGGCTGGCCTTCGGGCGTTACAAATGGTGAATTGTGAATGGTTAATGACGAATTGTGAACGGCGTCCGCTACAGCCTCGCCCTTTACGCCTTTACGTTTTGCGGCTCTAGCTTGCACCTGTTTTTCAGCTTCGGCCCACGCTTCGACGAGACGCTCCGATAGATAGCGGCACGCCTGCACCAAAAACGCGCCGGAGCCCATGGCCATATCGCACACCTTCAGGTTGAGCAGGTTAGCGGCGGGGCGGAGTTGCCACTGCTCGCGGGGCCGGCCCTGGGCGGGGCCGGTGTAAACCAGCGGTTCCAGGGTGTGCTGCACAATCGGCTCGGTGAGGGCCTTGGGCGTGTAGTGGGTGCCGGTGGCGCGGCGCTCGGTGCCGGCGGTCACGTACACGCTGCCGGCGGGGATGACCACGGGCTGGCCAAAATCGTCGTCGCGCACCAGGTTGGCCCAGGGCAGCACGCGCGCGTACAGGGCATCGTTGTTGCCGCAGGCGGCGCGGAGTTTGGCCAGGCGCGGCAGGTCGGGCGGTGGGGTCGCAGGCGGCAGTGCTTTTTTGAGCGCGCTGGTCGAGCGGCCCGTTTGCTCCTGCAAAAAGTCCAGCAGTTCTTTTTCTTTGACGCCCTGCTCCGGCTGCGCCGGGTTGAGCCAAAACGCCTCCAGCGCGGGCAGGGGAATTTCCGGCTCTTTGTCGCGGGTTCCGGCCAGCCCCAGCACCGGCTCGTCGGCGCGGACAGCGGTGTGATCCAGCAGGCTCTCGTACACGTGGCCGATCTGCTCAATATCCAGGGCGCGGAAACTGAGGCGGCGCGCCTCGGCCGGG
>JAFGDY010000047.1 GCA_016931895.1 Anaerolineae bacterium | reverse complement strand
GGTTCAATGTAGGTGGCGTCGGCAAATTCGGGATCGGTCATGATGGTGGCGGGATTGGAATTGACCAGGATGACGCGGTAGCCTTCGGCTTTGAGGGCCTTGCACGCCTGTACGCCGCTGTAATCAAATTCGCACGCCTGGCCGATGATGATGGGGCCGGCGCCGATGATGAGAATACTTTCAATATCGGTTCTTTTGGGCATAACGATGTCCTTTTTGTATCGCCGCAGAGCCGTACAGGCAGATAAAAAACCTATTTTTTTGTACAGAGATAACGAGCAAACAATGGTTCTTTATTTAAAATTTCCACGCTAAGGCCCACCCTGGCCAACATGCCTTCAATAATCCAATCAAAGGTGGAAAACTCACGGCAAATGTGGGTTTGTGCTTCGGCGGCAAGTTCCGGCCCGGCTGTTTCTTTGATCGAGGCCACAAACTGATGCGTGTGGTGCTCAAATTCGTCTATGGCAAAGGAAAATACTACATCACCCAGAAATAGTTTGCCGCCCGGTTTGAGGATGCGGGCCATGTTTCGGAAGGCAACAAATTTCCAGGCGTCGGGCACGTGGTGCAGCGCCATATTGGTTACAATGGCGTCGGCAGGTTCATGGTGATGCCGGTACGAGAGAAAACCGGCCTTAACAAAGGTGATATTGTTAATGTTTTGCGCCTGCGCTTTTTGGCGGGCATAACTGAGCATGGCGGCAGATGTATCCACGGCCACCACCGCCTCAAATTGGCGCGCGGCTTCAATCGCAAACGCGCCGGTGCCAGGCCCAAACTCAACCAACAGTTTGGGTTCATTGACCTTCAGTAGTTCAAGGATTTCACGCGCCTGCGCTTCAGGGTTCCGTAAGTTCGACATTCGTTCATCGTAAACGGCAACTTCGGCCATGTCGGTATAGTCGGCGCCGGTGGGCGTAAATTCATCAAACAAAAACGGGTTGGTTTTCATTTGGCCATTAACTCCGCAAACTGCTTAAAAAATTCCAGCGCGTCGTGCGGTCCCGGCGACGACTCCGGGTGGTACTGGATGCTGAAAACGGGTTTGGTTTTGTGCCGCAACCCCTCGATGCAATTGTCATTTAAATTGATGTGCGTTACCTCCACGTCATCCGGCAAAGACCCGGCGGAAACGGCAAAGCCGTGATTGTGGCTGGAAATGGCGACCGCCCCTGCCCCCCCTCTTATCTCCCCCACTGGGGGGGAGGTAGGGGGGGTAACATCTTTGACGGGCTGGTTACCCCCGCGATGGCCGAACTTGAGTTTATGGGTTTGGCCGCCCAAGGCCAGCCCCAAAATTTGGTGGCCCAGGCAAATGCCAAAAATGGGCAGGTTTTCCTCGACCAGTTTTTTGGTGTTTTTAATGGCGTAGGTGACGGCGGCGGGGTCGCCGGGGCCGTTGGACAGAAAAATACCGTCGGGGTTCAGCGCCAGCACATCCTCGGCGGGGGTGTTGGCGGGCACAATGGTGACGCGGCAGCCGGCCTCGCTCAATAAACGCAGGATGTTGTGTTTGATGCCAAAATCGTAGGCTACCACATGGTGTGTAGCGCGTGAAGCGCGGTAGGTGTTTTCCGCGCGCCATTCGGTGATAACGCCTTCATCCCAGTGGTAGGGTTCGGCGCAGGTGACAACTTTGGCTAAATCCAGCCCCTCCATAGAGGGGGCGGCGCGGGCCATGTCCACCAAATCGTCGGCGGAAAGAGCAGGATCACAAGAAACCGCGGCCGTCATGGCCCCCCGGGTGCGGATGTGGCGCACCAGGGCGCGGGTGTCAACCTCGGTGAGGCCGGGCAGGCTGTTCTCCCGTAAATAGTTCGGCAGCGATTGGGTGGCCCGGTAATTGCTCACCCGGCGGCTGACCTCGCGCACAATCAGCCCGGCGGCCCAGGGACGGTTGGCTTCAACATCTTCCGGGTTAACGCCCACGTTGCCAATGTGGGGATAGGTCATGGTCACGATTTGGCCGCAGTACGAGGGGTCGGTGAGAATTTCCTGGTAGCCGGTCAGGCTGGTGTTGAATACCACTTCGCCGGTGATGGTGACCGGCGCGCCAAAGGATTGGCCGTAAAAGATCGTGCCGTCGGCCAGGGCCAGGATGGCCGGGGTGGTGTGGCTGTTTGGGTTTTGGGGCAAAGATCACCTCCGTTTTGCCTGACACGTGATATGTAACACGTGATCCTATTACGCTGCCTAAACAATTAGAGTATGACCTCTAATCCGCCCATATACGGCCGCAGCACTTCCGGCACCACAATGCTGCCGTCGGCTTGCTGGTAGTTTTCCAGTACGGCGATCATCAATCGTCCCGGAGGCAGGCCGCTCCCGTTGAGGGTATGGATGAACTCTGGCCTGGCCCCTGGCTCGCGGCGGAAGCGAACATTGGCCCGGCGGGCTTGGAAGTCAACACAGTTGCTGCAACTGCTGATTTCCAGCCATTCGCCTTTGCCTTCGGGCCCGGGCACCCAGGCTTCCAGGTCATATTTTTTGGCGGCGGCAAAGCCCAGGTCGCCGGTGCGCATCTGCACCACCCGGTAGGGCAGGTTGAGCCGCCGGCACAGGTCTTCGGCGTTGGCCACAATTTGTTCCAGGTGCTCGTAACTTTCTTCGGGCAGAGTATAATGGTACATCTCTACTTTTTCAAATTGGTGTACCCGTTTGATGCCGCGCACGTCGCGCCCGGCGCTCATCTTCTCGCGGCGAAAGCAGGGGGTATGGGCCAGATACTTGATCGGCAGTTGTTCGGCGTCCAGAATCTCGCCGGCAAAAAGATTGGTCAGCGGCACTTCGGCGGTGCCGATGAACCAGTAATCTTCTTCGGCGTCGTAGTACATATTGTCGCGGAACTTGGGCAGGTGGGCCGCGCCAATGGCGGCCTGCTCGCGCACCATAAAGGGCGGGTAAACTTCGGTGTAGCCGTGTTCCCGGACGCCCACATCCAGGAAAAAGTTGGTCAAAGCGCGATGCAGGGCCGCGCCCGCGCCCTTGAACACGTAAAAGCGCGTGCCGCTGATTTTTACGCCGCGCTCAAAATCAATAATGTCCAATGCTTCGCCCAGGTCCCAGTGGGCTTTGGGGGCAAAATCAAATTTGGGCAGTTCGCCCCACCGCCGCACTTCAACATTGTGGTTTTCATCCGGCCCAACTGGCACGCCGGGGCCGGGCATGTTGGGCACGTAAAGCTGCTTGTCCAACAGGTCGGTTTCTATCCGGCGCAATTGCTCGTCAAGCCGGCTGATCCGGTCGCCAAGATCAGTCATGCGCTGTTTTTGGGTTTCGGCTTCATCTTTTTTGCCCTGGCGCATCAGTTGGCCAATGGCCTTGCTGCCGGCGTTACGTTCCTGGCGCAGAGTTTCCACCTCTTTCAGAATATCGCGCCGCTGCCGGTCCAGTTCCAAAATTTCGTCAATGGGCGCCTCGGTATTCAGGTTGACCAGCGCGGCTTTGACTTGATCAGGGTTTTCGCGGATAAAGTTTAGGTCAAGCACAAGATTCCTCCTTAAGTAATTAGTAGAGTATCAGGGTAGCAGAGTAACAAAGTGACATCATCCCTGCTACTCTGTCACCTTGCTACCTTGTAACAAAAAGCCCCGCCCCTAAAAGGGCGAGGCTGTTTTCTCGCGGTGCCACCTTTTTTCGCCGCAAGTTCAGTTGCGGCAATCTCTATGGCGTGATAACACGCACGCGCGATAACGGGCGCATCCGGGTCGGCTCATCGCCGCCGGCTCAAGAGTGGAATTCAGCCAACCCTTTGCGCACCTTGCACCAACCGGCGCGTCTCTAAAATCCGGGAGATGGCTTACTTTTCTCCGTCACAGCCGTTGGGGGAGATTATAGCACAAAGGTTTATTTACGCAACACGGCCTTAAAAACGTTCCAACGGGCTAATGTTAAACATTTTTTGGTCCCGGTTGGGCCATCACCCTGGCAATCAGGCGCAGGTCCAGCCACCACTGCTCTTTAGGGCGTTGGCGTTCCAGATCAACCAGGCGCGGAAAATCTTCCAGACTGGAAATCTGTACTTTGCCACCTTGCTGGCCAATGGCCGCAACAGGGGCGGAACCTTTTTTTATTTGCTCAACCAGAAAATCTATGCACCGGGCCGCCAATTGGGTCGCTTGAATGCGATCGAAGGGCGAAGGGTCGCCGCCAATTTGCAAGTGTCCCAAAATAGCCTGGCGCACGTCAAACAGGTCGCCGCCTTCTTCTTCAAAGAGGGCGCGCATAAAATCGGTGCTGTACAAAGGGTTGGCTTTTTCGTTACGGATCATTAAGCCTAATCGTTTGCCGTGTTCAAATCCTTCCACCAGGTGGGTCAGGTCTGTTTGCAAATCATTCAAAGTCACGCCCTCTTCGTGCAGGTAAACCCGTTCGGCGCCTGTGGCCAGCCCGCTCATTAAGGCCAAAAAGCCGCAGTAGCCGCCCATTACTTCCACAATGAAGCAGCGCCGGGCGGCCATGGCCGATTGTTTGATTTTATCCACCGCTTCCACAATATTGTTCAGCGCCGTATCAATGCCAATGCTCAACTCGCAGCCGGGCAGATTGTTGTTAATGGTGGCGGGCAGGCAGATCATGGGGATGTTGAAGGCGGGAAATTCATTTCGTTTACTATACAGTTGGTAAATGGCGGCATAACCGGGCCAGCCGCCAATCATCAGCAGCCCCTGAATCTGATGCTCTTCAATATGGCGGGCCATGGCATAAAAGTCGCTGGCGGTGGGCACTTTCCGCGTGGTGCCCAACTCGGACCCGCCCCGGGAGGCCCAATTGCTTACGCTCATCCACTGCATCGCTTCAATCTCTCCGTTGATAAAGCCCTGGAACCCATTTCTGATGGCCAAAATTGTATGGCCCTGATCAAGGCCCAACCTGACGGCGGTGCGCACGGCAGTGTTCATGCCGGGGGCCAGCATGCCCGCATTCATCACCGCCAGTTTCAGTTGTTTCTGGCCTGGTTCCGGCTGATGAGGCTTGGCTCGTTGCAAGGTGCTAAGAATGTGGAAGGCTTGCTTAAAACTGCCGCCGCGCATTTCCATAGCTTTTTCGTAATTTTGAGCGGCAATCACGTCGGCAATATCGTGCGTTTCTTTTACGCACGCCATCAAAGGCGACTGGATGATCCGGTTGTGGCGAATGCCAATGAGTTGCGGTTCGCTATCTGGGGGAGTGGACAGGATTTCCTCTACGGCAGCGTGGCCCAGCAAAGTAGTCAGATAGCGGTCAAAAGCGCCGGGGGAGCCGCCCCGCTGGACGTGACCCAAAATCGTCACCCGGGTGTCTTCGCCCAATCGTTCCTCCAATATCTTTTTAACGTAGTCGCTGGAAATGGGCTGCCCGTTTTTATCCTGGGCGCCTTCGGCCACAATCACAATGCTGGCCCGCCGACCGGCATCACGGCCGGCCTTTAAAACCCGGCACATTTCATCTTCCCAATCATCCATCTCCGGCGGGCTTTCGGGGATCAAAACCCAACCCGCGCCGGTGGCCAGGGCGCTCATCAGGGCCAAGTAGCCGCAATGACGCCCCATCACCTCAACCACAAAGGTGCGTTGATGGCTGGCGGCGGTGCTGGAAATGGCGTCAACGGCTTCGGCAATGCGGCGCAGGGCCGTATCCGCGCCGATGGTCATATCGGTGCCAAACATGTCGTTGTCAATAGAACCGACCATCCCGGCGATTTTCAGGTGGGGGTGCTGCTCGGCTTGCTTCTGGCTAAGCTGGCCCTGCTCAACCAATTCGGCCAGCAATTCCGGCCATTCCTGCCTGAAGAGATTGGCCCCGGTCAAACTACCGTCGCCGCCAATGATCACCAGGCTATCAATGCCGTATTCCAACAGGTTGCGGGCGGCCTGTCGCCGTCCCTCGCGGGTGCGAAATTCCTGGCAACGGGCCGAACCAATAACCGTGCCGCCCTGCTGAATGATGCCCCCCACCGAGTCCCAATCCATCTGGCGGATGCGGTTGCCGCCCTCAACCATGCCCCGGTAGCCTTCGTAAATGGCGTATACCGCCACGCCTCGGTCCAGCGCTGTGCGCACCACGGCTCGCACGGCCGCGTTCATGCCTGGGGCGTCGCCGCCGCTGGTAAGAACGCCCAGGCTTTTGGTTTGATTGGTTGACATGTCATGCTCCTGCTCAAGTAATAGGCAAGCCAAATCGTTGTCTAAATTTACCCCGAATGTTATCAGGCTGCAAATTCTTTGGTAATCGTTGCAACGGTTCGCCGTTGAGGGTTGGCCGTTGGCCTTGATTTCGCAATCGGCCTGGCGCGTGTTATAATGCCCTGTATTAACCTTTGGTGAGAGAACCCTGTGAGAAGACCCCAATATTACTACGAACCGCCGCGTTGAGAGATACTCGTTCTCGCGCAATCAGAAATCTGGATAACTATACAGCTCGTTAGGAGGTGTTGTGGTGGGTAGTTTTTTCAGGGTACCAGGAGCAATATAAGACAAGATTATGACTATTTTTCAAGTACCTCCTTATACTCGTTTAGACGTAAAATTCACGATCTTCGGGATACCGGTTCGTGTCCATCCTCTATTTTGGTTGTTAACTCTGTTCCTCGGGGCATATTCTGGCAATATTATTCAACTGCTGATATGGGTCATAGTTGTATTCTTCTCAATCTTGATTCATGAATTGGGCCATTCGTTCATGATGCGACTATATGGTCAGGATTCCTATATCGTTTTACATATAGCAGGTGGGTTAACAGTACCTGTATCGTCACGTAGGAGTGGACGATGGACCAATGTCGTGGACGACTCGACGCAACAAATTTTTATCTCTCTTGCTGGACCTCTTGCCGGTTTTCTATTGGCTGCAATTGTGCTGGCAACGGTTGCCATAATGGGAGGACAGATCACAATAAATTGGTTTTTAGGCATTATCCCGTTACCAGGCGCATTTCTGCCCAGCAGTAGTTGGATTGTTAATGCAATGTTGGCCTCATTACTTTGGGTGAATGTGTTTTGGGGTCTGATCAATCTTATGCCTGTCTTCCCACTTGATGGGGGGAATGTGACACGCCATCTTTTTATCAAGGTTTATCCGTGGGATGGCGTTCGTAAATCGCTTTGGCTTTCAGTTGTCTCTGGCACTATTGTTGCCATTGTTGGCTTGGTGTTCTTGAGAAGCATTTTTATAGTGTTTCTGTTTGGATTTCTGGCACTTCAAAGCTACCAAATGCTACGAGGTTTAGGTGGCAGTTTTTATTGATTCATACCCGCAGGTGATAGTTAACAACTGCCAAATTGCTAGATGAATTGGTCCCTATTCTTTTTTGCCTGGTGCCAAGGATTGCCTATTATTGAAGCGCTTATCTTTAAACCGGCTCAACTTATTGCCCTCTGGCTGTTTGGCGTGGCATGACTTCTTTTAAAACCACTAAAACCACGCATCCCGCTCTTTACCGGGTTTACCAATTTTTTGTGGCCCTCAGGGCCGGTCTTCCGGCCTGGGCCGGCGGCGGGCGGGGGAGCTTGACCGGCGTAGACAAAGCGCTGGTCGCTTCTGTTTTAAAAACAGCCTCCCAACAACGTCTTTTTGACCACATGCCGCCTAACGATCAACGGCACGCCCTGGCCGTAGTGTGGACCCTGTCCCAAACCGGCCATCATCAGCCCGCTCTTTTGCAGGCTGCGCTGCTGCACGATGTGGCCAAAAGCCTGGGCCAGCCCCTTTTGCACCGGGCGCTGATTGTGCTGCTCAAAGCCTTTTGGCCGGCTGTTTTAAGATGGTTAGCTCAGAGCGGAAGCCGGGCGTTAGCGGCCGGGTTTGGCCCGGCAGTCGTTAAAAAAATCCCCCGGTGGCGGCGACCCTTTGTGATTCACGCCCATCACCCGGCCATCGGCGCGGCCTGGGCCAAACAGGCGGGGTGTGACCCGCTGGCCGTTTGCCTGATTGCCCGGCATCAGGACAAACTAGAAACGGCGGCGAACACGGAGGAAGATAAACTACTGGCCGCCTTGCAGAAAGCGGATGATTTGAATTGAGGCAAAGTAGCAAGGCAATAAAGTAGCCAAGCAAGATGGCCGGCCGCTCATGTTACCTGCTACTCTGCTACCTTTTTTGATGAGGTGATAAAGATGAGCAACTTTACCGTTACTATTGTGGGCGCAGGCGTTATTGGCGCTTCGTTGGGTTTAGCCTTAAAACAAATAGACGACCCGCCCCGCTTGTTGGCGCACGACAAAGAGTTAGCTAATGCTCAGGCTGCGGTAAAGAAGGGCGCTTTTGATAAGGCCGAGTGGAATCTAATTAACGCTTGCGAGCCGGCCGACTTGATCATTTTGGCGATCCCGCTGGATGGTATCCGGCCCACCCTGGCCGTAATTGCGCCTGATCTTAAGCAGGGGGTGGTAATTAGTGATACTTCGCGTAGCAAGAAATCTATCTTGACCTGGGCTGAAGAACTATTGCCCGACCATGCTCATTTTGTGAGCGGCAACCCCATTGTCCATCCCCCTGGCCAGGGCCTTGAACACGCCCGCGCCGATTTATTTCGCCGGCGCCTCTATTGTTTGACCCCCTCCCCCACCGCCAATGAAGCGGCGGTGCAACTATTAGTGGACGTGGTTAATCTGATTGGGGCTGAGCCGTTTTTTTTGGACGCCGCCGAACATGATGGCCTGGTTACGGCGGTTGAGCATTTACCGGCGGTGTTGGGCGTGTCGCTGCTCAACACGCTTTCTTCTCTGCCCGCCTGGCGCGAGATTCGTAAGCTGGCCGGCAGTTTGTTTGAGCAGGTCTCCTGCGGCGCAGTGGGTACGCCGGAAGCCTTAACAGAGGATTGGTTGACCAACCGGGATGACCTGGTTCGTTGGCTTGATAGTTATCTTGAGCAATTAAATCAACTACGCCTGCTCATAGCCAACGCCGATAGCAAGCAAACTGCCTTGGCGCAAATGATAGACCAGGCCGTAGTAGAACGTTACAACTGGCTGGTGGATTATCGCAAAGGCCGCTTTATTGATCCCGAATTGCAGGCAGCGCAGGTGGAAACCCCCAGTTTTATGAAGCGCTTGATCGGGTTCAGGCGATAGCTGGATTTCTGCTAGACAATGACCACATCTTGAATTAACTTGCCCTTGAGCAGGCGCTGCGGTTTATTGGTTTTGTCCAGGCTATACACGGCGCTGCCGTTGGTGTAAATCAAGTTGCCTTTTGCGTCAAGGTCAAAAGCAACCACTCCCCTGGCCAGAATGGTTTCCTCGCCATTAGTCTGTTGTTTTACCAGCTCCCAGGAATCAGGGACCAGCGCCGGTGTTTCCTTGTCGCCGGTTCCTTCGCGGAGAACTTTTTGCGCCTCAATGATTTTTCCCCGCAACAGAATGGTTTTTTCGTCCTCTCCTTCCACTTTAGGCCCACCGGCCATGGTCAGGCGTTTTTTAGAGAAGGTCAATGATATAAAATCAAGAAAGTGAAAGATGGCCCGCAGCAGGCGGAAGGGGAAGAGCAGAATATCGGTGATAAAGTTGAGGAAAGAGTACTTACCCCCGCTGTCGCTCTCATAGGGCCGGCGAATAAAGTAGAGATCGCCGGCGGCGGTCATGTGGGGCAGCAAAAAATCGTATTGCGGGTCGTCCAGCAGCGTGGTCAGGCGGCCCGTCTTCAAATTTAGCAGTTCAACGCAAAAAGGCCCCAGGCCAATGGGATAACCATTGGCATTGCGCCCCACCCCGGCCGATTGAAAAACAATCTGTTCCTTTTGGGCCAACACCCAGGAGGGGGCGGCGTCAACCGAGTCGCCCTCGGTAATTTCTTGCAGGGTATATCCTTTGAGGCGAGCCAGGTTAGCCGTACCGTTGGGAAAGTATTGAGCGCAGATGAGCGCATTATCCTCCGGGTGGTAATCCAACTCTCTCACCCAAAAGCTTTCTTTGTGAAAAAGACGCCTTTCGCTATCCTGTTGCCAGTTGTAAAGCAACAGGCCGCCCACGGCATCGGTTTCCAACACATAGTAGAATGTGTCGTCTTCGCCGCTTGGGGTAACACTGGTAATCCGCACCTGGCTCCCCTGTGGATCGGCTTGAGCAACGCCCCACAACATCGCTCCGCCAAAATAGGTTCCCTGCCTGCCCCGGGTTTTCCATTCCTGGCGTTGGTGTCGCTGGAGGGTGCGGTGGATAATCTCCTG
>JAFGDY010000046.1 GCA_016931895.1 Anaerolineae bacterium | reverse complement strand
GCGTACAGATTGCGCGCCCGGTCCCCGGCTTGCAGCAAATAATCTATGGCTTTGTCGGCCTGCCCAGCCCTGGTATAGTGATGGGCCAGTTGAATGGTAATTTTGCCGGTTTGATCTGCGTAAAGCGCCTCTAACGCGCCGGCAATATCGTGGTGCAGCAAGCGCCGCTCTCCGGCACCAAGGTGATTATACAAATATTGCTGAAACAGGGTGTGGGTGAAACGGTAGCGGGAAAGAAACCGGCTGCCAACTTCCACCTCGCCCTGCGCCTGGATCAAACGGTGGCGCGTTTCCAATTCTAACGACAATGCCTGTAGAAGTTGGCGCTCGTTAATGCCCTGCACCCGGGCAATAACCTGGGCGGTAAAACGGTCTCCTTCTACACTGGCCACAGCCAGAAGGTGGCGCAAGTTATCGGCCAGGCGATCAAGCCTTTCCTTGAGAATGGCTTCAACCCTGGCAGGCAAGGAAGCCCAGTTAAGCTTTGGCCCTTCTACCCACTGGCCCTGCGCATTGCGGACCAGATCGCCCCGCTGCTGCATGGCCCATAACAATTCCACAGTAAACAAGGGGTGTCCCTGGGTTTGACGATATAGGGCGGTGCGAAATTCCGCCGCCAATTGATTGGCCTGGGTATCCAGCAAGGCTTCCACAAATTGAGGCCCTGTTGACTGATCCAGATCAATCTGGACATCTCCATAAACCCGTTTTAATTCATTAATCACTGATTCCAGGGGGTGGCGTTCTCCATTGCGTCCCAAGGCCACGTCGTCGGAGCGGTAGGTAATGACCATCAGGATATGATTACTGGTGATTTGCCGGCCCAGGTGGAATAACAGGTTGATCGAGGCCGCATCGGCCCATTGGGTATCGTCAATCACCAGCAGCAGCGGTTGTTGTTTGGCCAGGGCCTGGATCACGTGAGTAAATTGCTCAAAGAGGTCATTTTGCGCAATGTTGGCCGTCCCGTTTCCTCCATTTTTATCCTCTATTAACTTTTTCCAACTATCAGGCCCGGGTATGAACTGCACCCGGCTGGACAGGGTTAGCCGGGGAATGAAGGTGTCAATTAAATCCGGGCCAAATTCCAGCAGAGCCTGCACGGAGGCGGGGAATAGATTCCACAGGCGACCGGCATTTTCCGGGGTAATGGCGCCCTGGTTCCACTTGGGTTCTATATCGCCCGTGAGCAGCCCCAGGATCTCGCGGAAAGGCCGATAGGGATCGCCGGAGCCGATGTGGGCATTACAATTGCCTGGGGTGACAAGCAGATTGGGGGTGGTTTCCTGGGCGCGCCGGGCAAACTCTTGGATGAGGGCTGTTTTGCCGCTGCCCGCTTCGCCCGTGATAAAGACAACCTGGCCTTGACCAACCAGAGCCAATTTAAGATAGTCGCTCATTTGAGCCAGCTCACCTTCACGGGCCACAAACGGGGCCAATGGACTGGGCCGGGGCGGCGTTGCGGATAGGAATGGAGGTGGAGTTAAAGGGGCAGAGGCGGTAGGGGGCGGAGGTGCAGAAGTGGGCCTTTTCTCCTGCCGCGCCCGGGGAAGAGTCTCCTTTTTTCTGGACAAATTGCCGGTGCGGATACGTTCATACAGAGCTGTGGTTTCTGCTGAAGGTTGAGCCGCCAGTTCTTCTTCAAAAATGCGGACACATTCCTGGTATTGGCGCAGAGCCGCCGCCCGCTGATCGGTATAGGCATACAACTGCATCAAAAGTTGATGGGCAGGTTCGTGGAGCGGATCAAGCTCAAGCCAGCGGCGAGCATAGGTGATGGCCAACTCATCTTCTGTCTGGGTGTGGTGATAGTGGGCCAGTCGTTCCAGACACCCGGCCAATTCACGCCGCAGCTCTTCGGCCTGAAAAAATTGCCAATCATCAAAAGTAGGGCTATCACGGAGGGTAAATCCGGCCAGAAAATCGTCACGGTAAAGGGCGGCCGCTTGGGTGAGGGCCGAAAGACAGGCGGAACATATCTCAGACGAGAGGTGATTGTGCGCCTGGCACGCGGCCAACTGCTGGCGGAACTGGGCCACATCAAGCCACAGGTCAGGCGTATGGGCCAGGGTAATGGTTTCCCGGCTTGTTTCCAGCCAGTCGCCGCCCAGCGCCTTATTCAAAACCGAGAGGGTGCGGCGCAGCGCGCCACGGGCGCGGGTTTGGTCGTAGTCCGGCCAGAGTAGGGTGGCCAGCGTATCCCGGCTGTGTTCCTGCCCGGTTACGGCCAGATAAGCAATAAGGGCCATAGCCTTGCGACGGGCTATTTCAATGGTCGTCCCGTTGAGTTCCAGCCGGGGCGAGCCAAATAAAAACAGCGCCAAATGGGCCATAACACAATTCCTCCTCGCCAGTAATTTTACTAAAAATCGGCAAAATAGCAATGAAATCTGTTCTGAGACGCTTTTTGGGACGTTTTTTGAGGCCATCACGAGACGGCGGCCGGTTATACTATAGGCAGTAAAGTTGACGGAAAGATGTATTTTTTAAGGAGGCCCAAATGTTTATTGCCCATGATTATGAACTAAAGCGAGAACAATACCGGGATTTACTGCGTGAAGCGGAAAAAGAGCGGCTGATCAAGTTGCTGGCCGGGGGCAGTAACCGGCCCGAAGAGAAGGAAAACCTGGAGAATTTGTTCGCCGGCATGGCCGGCGCGGCCAAACGGTCGGTTTTAATTGCCAAATTGCGGAACGCCGGCTAATTTGCCCGCCCGCCTACACATCACCTAAGCCTCGCTCCGGCGAGGCTTTTTTATTTGGCGGAGCTATTCGTCTTACAAACCGAATTAGGGAGTGAAAGTTTGGGATATGAATTTTCTCGGGTATAACATTAGGGTAGGGTTTTTACAGCGCTTAAAAATATCTCCATAGTTTATCAAATTCAATAAAGAGAAAGGGGTGCAATGATGCAATATCGGTATCTTGGTTC
>JAFGDY010000045.1 GCA_016931895.1 Anaerolineae bacterium | reverse complement strand
TTCTTGGTGATTTTAGCGGTGGGGGTACACCCGGCTCCATCCCGAACCCGGCAGTTAAGCCCACCAGCGCCGATGGTACTTGAGGGGCGACCCTCCGGGAGAGTAGGTCATTGCCAAGAGGGCTTTTTTTATTTTCTGCAACCTAACCCAACTAAACCGAAACTAAAAAGAGTATGCTTCCAGAAATTGTTACTCAATTAAAAAGAAACTCACTGGTTAGGCCCTATTGATATATTGTTGACCCTGTGTTACAATAAAGTTGCAGTAAATCTAATCCTCCTTGTTTATGGATTGTTACCCCATTGAACCGCCATTTTTTAATAAGAACCTACGTTTTGATAACTTCCATCTTCAGCGGTAAGATAGCTGAATTTTCTGACTGCATTTGAGGATGTTGGTTAAGCCCGATCCTAAGCGAGTTACCTGATGAATTTAGCTGTTGTAATTATGGCCGTCGGTATAGATGACCAGATGAAATCTAAAACTCCCGCCAGCTTCCACCCAATTCTGGGAAAACCGATGTTGGGTTATGTATTAGAGACAGTAAAAGCTTTAAACCCGGTGGAGACCGTGGTTATTGTAGGGCCTGAAGTTAATGACCGGATACAGGCTGAATTTGGCGATGAGACCTCTTTTGTTATTCAGTCACCGCAGTCGGACCGCAGGCATGCGGTTCAGCAGGCCCGTGCTTTGCTGGAAAGAAAAGCTGATGCTATATTGACGACTTATGGAAATATGCCGTTACTATCTCCCCAAACCTTACAAGACCTGGTTGCGGTTTACCAGAGAACGCAAGGCCCATTAGCCATGTTGGTGGTAGAGCGGGAACATTCTTTTGGCTTGGGCCGGGTGGTGCGAGACGAGCAGGGAGCTGTGCAAGCAGTTGTTGAAAAGATTGATTGCACGCCAGAGCAGCGGGCCGTTTGTGAGCTAAATACGGGTATTTATGTTGTTGAGGCTGAGTGGCTGTGGCATCATTTGGGAAAAGTGACCCCGGGGGACAAAGAAAACAATTATTTAACTAACTTAATTGGGATTGCGGTTGAGCAAGGCAAAACAGTTCAAACCGAACTCATAGCAGATCCAGCGGAAGTGCTGGGTATTAACAATCGTGCCCACCTGGCCCATGTTGAAGCTATCTTGCGCCAGCGGGTCAACCAAAAGCTGATGGAATCCGGGGTGACCATGCTTGATCCGGCGACCACTTATATTGAGTTGGGCGTAACCATAGGCCCAGACACGGTTATTTATCCCAACACTTTTCTGATGGGTCAAACCACCATTGGGCGTGATTGTATCATTGGCCCTAATAGTTATATTGAGGCCTCCACCATCGGTGATCATTGTCAGATTCGGTTTTCGGTGGTTGAGCAGGCAGTGATGGAAAATAACGTGGATATTGGCCCGTTTGGCCATCTGCGAAAGGGGTCCCACCTGGCCGAAGGAGTCCACATGGGTAATTTTGGCGAGGTCAAAAATTCGTACCTGGGCCCAGGCACCAAGATGGGCCATTTTAGTTATTTAGGCGATGCCGCCATTGGCACGGATGTCAACATTGGGGCCGGAACCATTACGTGCAACTATGATGGAGTCAATAAACACCAAACAAACATTGGTGATGGAGCGTTCATTGGCAGCGATACGATGTTGGTGGCCCCGGTCAATATTGGAAAAAACGCCAAAACGGGCGCCGGTTCCGTAGTCAAGAAAGATGTACCTGATGGCGCAGTGGCCTATGGCGTCCCGGCCCGCTTGAAAGATATCAATACAGCGTCAGAATAGTGATAAATTTCTAGTTTGTTTTATCTTGGAGTACTTGGTTGGACCCTGACAGTACGGCGTCTATAATTGTTCTTTTGATTTTGCTGGCGTTGCACGCTTTTTTTGCCGCGGCAAAAGAGGCTATCGTTTCTACTCGCAAGTGGCGGCGGTTACAATTACTTGAAGAAGGTCGGCGGGGGGCCGAGTTGGTTGATGATCTGGCCGAGGATGCTTCTCGTTTGTTGGCCACCGAGCAACTTGCCCTCAAATTTATCGGTTTTTCCATTATCGCTTTTGCGGTTTTGGTTTACACCACCCCTTTAGCCCGGGCTATCTCTATCAGTAACCTCATTGCCGCGGCTATCATTGTTGTGGTGGCGGCTTTAACTACTCTTATTCTGGGTGAACTTATTCCCCGGGATATTGCCCGTAACTATGCTGAAACCATAGCCCTGTGGACAATTCACCCCATTTACCTATTATCCCGGCTGGCCACTCCCCTGGCCCGGCTTGTGACCAAGGTTAGCTGGATGCTGACCGGCCGTTCCGGTGAAGGAGAGAGCGAGGGGTTGGGGATTATCACCGAAGAGGATTTACGCACTTACGTGGATGCCAGCGAAGAAGGCGGAGCATTGAAAGAAGATGAAAAGGAGATGATCTATTCTATCTTCAACCTGGATGATACCCTGGCCCGCGAGATTATGGTACCGCGCATTGACGTGGTGGCGATTGAGGCGGGAACGTCGGTGCGTCAGGCCCTTGATATTATCGTGGCGGCCGGCCACTCACGGGTGCCGGTTTACAGAGAGAGCATTGATAATATTGAGGGCATCCTCTATGCCAAAGATTTGCTGGCTCACTGGCGCGATGGCGTTGCGCCGGATGAGGTACAATGTTTGGTGCGTGATGCTTACTATGTGCCCGAAACTAAACCGGTCAGCGACCTTTTGCGCGAGTTGCAGCGGGAAAAAGTGCATATTGCCATTGTGGTTGACGAATATGGCGGGATGGCCGGCTTGGTAACCATTGAGGATATTTTGGAAGAAATTGTGGGTGAAATTCAGGACGAGTACGACAGCGAAGAGTTCTTCATGGAGCGTATTTCCGATAGCGAGTATATTTTTAACGCCCGTGCGGATTTGGACGACATCAACAATATTATGTCTATTGACCTGCCCACCGACGAGAGCGATACCCTGGGCGGGCTGGTTTATTCAGTGCTTGGTCGCGTGCCTGAAGTGGGCGATTTTGTGGAGGTGGGCGAGAGTCGTTTAACGGTGTTGGCGGTGGAGGGACGCCGCATTGGCCGGGTGAAAATTCAACAGTTACAGGATAACGCAGGGAATGGTCAGAAGGGCAAGACCAGAGCGGCTGATGAAAAAAGCGCATCCAGGTTGATGAGTAACCCGCGTAAAACGGTTTCAGACTCCCCGTAAAATTGTTGCAGGTTTGAATATTTAGCGGCTGCTAACCTGATAATTATGACCGACTCGGCTAAAACTCCTCTCAATGTTCAATGGGGTCATTTGATCGAAGAAGCACTTAAGGCCCGCGAATACGCCTATGTCCCTTACTCGCACTACAAAGTAGGCGCGGCTTTGTTGACTGCCGATGGCAAAATCTACCCGGGCTGCAATGTGGAAAATGCCGCCTACGGCCCCTCGATGTGCGCCGAGCGGGTAGCTGTGTTTAAGGCCGTGTCTGAGGGACATAAAGATTTTGCGGCCATCGCCGTGGTTACGATAAACGGTGGTATGCCCTGCGGCGTGTGTCGCCAGGTACTGCGCGAGTTTGCCCCCAACCTGACCGTAATTATCGGCGACATTGAAGGTAATTACAAAGTATTTACTTTTTCCGATTTACTGCCCCACAGTTTTGGGCCGGAGAATTTGTCGGCTTGATTATGACGGTATTTAATCCTTCTCCCAATAAAACTTGATCCCGGCCCGGCCTACATTTTCGTGGTACTCCACAGTTATATCGTGGTAGCCCGCGCCCACCTGGGCAAAGTAACCGCTCACCAGGCCGCCGTCCTCTTGATACTCGTCAACCAGCAGCCAGCCATCCAGGTAAATTTTTACCCGGTCTCTATCGGCTATTTGGGCAAAAAATTTGTAATCCCCGCCCTCAAAAAAGAACGTTTTACGCCAGCGGACAGAAAAGCTATTGCCCTCAATGCCGGGGGCGGGCGAGCCTTCACCCCAATCAAAATCAATGGTTTCATCGCTGCGAATCAAAAAGGCCGGGTCTTGCAGGTCGGCATTATCATAGTATTCCCCGCGCCATTCGGCGGCGATAAAGCGGGTTTTTTCGGCCCACACTTTTATATTGGCATGGCCGCCGGATTCAAAATACTCCACCGTAATAACGTGGTAGCCCGGCTCAATGTCGGCAAAGTCGCCGGAATAGGGGACGGGCAGAAAAGTATGCCAGGCGTCAATCACCAGCCAGCCGTCCACGTACAGGCGGATGCCGTCATCAACTTCGGCAAAAAAGCGATAATCGCCGCCTTCAATAAAGTCAAACAGGCGCGTCCAGCGCGCCGAAAAATTATCGGCCGGGAGGCCGGGGGCCGGGCTGTCCAAAATCCAGTTGAAATTAAGGTCCGGGTCTTCGCGGATCAAAACCGGCTCACCCAACAGGCTGGCGTTATCGTAATATTCGCCGCGCCAGGCATTGGCCGGCAGGGTGGGCGTGGGCGCGGGGGTAACGGCCGGAAAGGTTGCTTTGGGGGAGGGTAGCGCGCCGGGGGGCGCCGGAAGGGGCGTTGGAGGGGTGACGCCCCCGGCCATGGGCAGGCGGGTGAGGTCATTTTGACAGGCAACAGCGTTAGCCTGGAGCCAGCCAATTTCTTTTTGTCTGGTTTCTACCAGTAGCCATTCACCGCCGGGAGCGCACTTAAAAGCGGACACTGCTTCGTTTGTTGATAGTGTTTTGATCAGGCGGTAGCCCGGGCCGGGGCCTTCTCGGAGAGGCAATGTGTTTACGTTCACCGTGCAGGGAATACTGACCGCGGTGGGCGTTGCCGAAGCGGTAGGCAGGGTTAAGAGATCGTTTTGGCTGCTGAAGGATGATTTGGTGGGTGTGGAAGGGGAGGACATTGTTGGGGCGTCGTGGAGCGCAGCGGGCCGGGTGGCAGTTGAAGTGCTTTGAGGGGACAGGGACGGCGTGATTGGCGCAGAAGTGACAACCGGGCCGGGATTAGACGGCGGCGTGGCCAGACAGGCTGGCGTGAGCAGCCCCCACCAGATAATCAGGGAGACCCCAGACCAGGTTTTAATTTTAAACAATGGCATTGATCAAGACGACCTCATCATTTTTAGCTGGCGATATTATACCTGGCCTGGGGGTGTTTTGAGAAAACTCACCTATGGCCCGGTATTTTGCGGCAGCAGGTTGTTGGTAAACGCCTGTTCCACATCTATCGGTTTTTCCATAGCCTGGTATTCCACCAGCATGTCTTGCAGGGCCTGCCACTGTTCAATAGTCTGCCAGCCAAGGCCGTGGGCCTCGGTAACAGGGGAGACGGCGTCGGCCAGTTCTGTATCAAGCATGTAGCGCATGTGGGCAGGGTCGGCCTGCTCGCCGGCGTATTTTAACACAATCTCCACCGCTTCGTCGGGGTGTTGGCGGGCATACTCAATGCCCGCCAGAGCAGCCCGCAGGAACCGGGCCATGCGGTCCGGGTCTTGCTCAATAATGGCGGGCGTGGTGACGTAGGTTAAACCCAGGTTGGGGATGCCGTAATCGGCGGCTTCCCACATGGTCAGGCCATAACCCCACTGCTGAATGAGGTAGGGTTCGTTTGATTTGAATACCGGATAAACGTCAACCAAGCCCTCGGTCAGGGCGCGGGGATCAAAGCCAACGTTGACCAGGTTCACTTTAGCCTGATCCACGCCGGCCGCGGCCATCAGGGCAAAGAGGTCGGGAGGGGGCGAACCTTTGTACCCCACGTTTTTGCCAACCCAATCCCGGGGCGACTTAACTCCGGAATCGGCCAGCGCCACAAACGCCTGCTGTCCCTGCTGGCCGATCAAGGCAATGGACACCAGCGGCAGGCCGGGGTCGGCGCGGCGTTTGAGTAGGATGGCGGCATCTTGGGTGGTCACATCCACTTTGCCAACGGCCAGGAGTTGCAGGTGTTCGCCGCCGCCGGCGGAGTGTTGAATGGTTACTTGCAACTTTTCGTCGGCAAAAAAGCCTTTTTCCTGGGCCACATAAACGCCCACAAAAGGCAAATTGGCCTGCGGTTTATACCCGGCCATAAAGGTGAGAGATTTTTGAGGCTGGTCAACTGCTTTCGGCGCAAGTTGGCAGCCGGCGAGCAGGAAAAATAAGAGTAGAAAATGGAGTTTGTGTTTCATTGTGATCAGAAGCCTCCTATATAGCAAACGACGAACGACGGATGACGAACGACTTATTTTTTTGCCGGTCGTTCGTCGGCGGTCGTTGGTCAAAAGGATAAAGTTGATTTTTTGCGCTCTGCGCGCCGGCCCGCTATTTCTGCCAAAATAGGAACCGTTTTTCCAATAAGATAATGCCTTGATAGAGCGTAATGCTGATGAGGGTGAGCACAAACACGGCGGCAAAGAGGGCGGGCATGTTCAGGTTAGCGTAGGCCAGCCACATTTCGCGGCCCAGGCCGCTGGAGGCACCCATCCACTCGGCCACTACGGCCCCAATCAGGGCCAGCGGGCCAACCACTTTGAGGGCGGCAAAAAGATAGGGTTGGGCCATTGGCCAGCGCAGATGAATAAATATCTCCCAGGGATTCGCGTCCCAGGATCGCACCAGGTCCAGCATGGCTTTGTCTACGGCCCGGAAGCCGCTGAGGGCGTTGATCAAGACCGGGAAAAAGGTCAACAAGGCCGTAACCACAATTTTAGGGGCCGGGCCGTAACCAAGCCAGATGGTCAAAATAGGCGCAATAGCAATCAGGGGAGTGGCTTTGATGAGAATGGCCAGCGAAAGAACGCCCTGTTCCAATTTAGCCCAAAAATTCAACAGCAGGGCCAGAGCCAGCCCAATGCTGCTGCCCAACACCAGCCCGGCCAGGGCCTCGGCCAGGGTAACGCCGCCGGCCAGCAGCAGCGGGCCGGGATTTTCCAACAATTTTTGCAAAATGTCCGACGGCGCGGGCAGGAGATAGACCGGCGTATTGTTGAGCCGCAGGGCCACCTCCCAGCCCAGCAGCGCCAAAGCCACAATCAACCCGGCAATAGTGCGGTCGGTGAGGGTTAACCGTTGCGCGTTGAATGTAATCCGTGACAAGTGACACATAACACGCGAGGCATAATATATAAGCCGGGTTACTTTGTTACCTTCTACTTTGCTATCTGCCACTTGCTGCCTACTCCTTACGCTTCATTGCTTGCGCCCATCACCTGCCGCGCTTGCCGCACAATAGCCTGAAACTCCGGGCCGGTGTCGTCGCGGGGACGGGGCAAGTTGACGGTGATGACGCCGCGAATGTGGCCGGGCCGGGCTGAGAGGATGACGACCCGGTTGGATAGGCGAACGGCTTCGGGTAAATGATGTGTTACCCAAAAAACGGTGGGCCGGAATTGGCGCCAGATGGCCAGCAGCTCATCGGCCAGGGTTTCGCGGGTCAGTTCATCAAGGGCGGCAAACGGTTCGTCCATGAGCCAGAGTGAGGCGCCAATGGTGAGCATGCGGGCCAGGGCCACCCGCTGCTGCATGCCGCCGGAGAGGGTGGCCGGGTAAGCGTGGGCAAAGTCCGGCAGGCCAACCAGTTGCAGCAGTTCTTCCGGCGAAGCCGGGGGAGGTTTGGTTTGCCCGTTGACTTGTAAAGGCAGGCGCACATTTTCCAGCACGGTGCGCCAGGGCAGCAGGGCTGATTGTTGGGCCATCCAGCCAATTTGTTTGCGGGCGCGAAGTTTGGCTGGCGGTTGTCCGGCCAATAAAATTTGGCCAGAGGTGGGAGCATGCAGACCCGCCACCAGCCGTAGCAGGGTTGATTTACCGCAGCCGCTTGGCCCCACCAGGCTGACAAACTCGCCGGCCCGGACGTTCAGGTTGATGTTTTGCAGCGCGACCAGGCGGCGGCTCTGCTCCTGAAAAATTTGGCTCACGTGTTGAATTTGAGCGTCAATGGCCGGATACGGCATATTTTTAACCCCCCAGCCCTCGCTGGCCGATGATCTTTTGCGGCGTTATGCGAAAGGCTTGCCACTGCATCTGCTGCATGGCTGTTGGATTGGCGCCCTGGCCTAAATAGCGAGTCACTAAACGTTCTCTCAACCCGGCCACACCTCCGGCCAGCGTATTGTCGGCAACAGGCTGGGCGCTGCCGGTGACCAACACCCGACGCAGCGGCGGCCAGGGTTCGTCAACGGTCAGGGACACCGAGGTGTTTTCACGGAGGTAATGACCCCACGAAGCGTTGGCCGAAGCCGTGACCCAAAAAAATTGGCCGTCCCATTCATACCATAGGGGAACAACGTGCGGCGTGCCGTTTTTGCGGGTACAGGCCAGGCGCGCTCCCCAGGCTTGCTGCAAAAACTGGTTGATTTCATTGGCGTCAAGGGGCCTGGTTGGCCCAACCAGTTCAGGCTGGGTTTGGCCATAGGGTTGGTAAACTGGCGCGCCCAGGCGATACGACAGGCGGCCGGCGGCCAGGCGCAGGGATTGGTTTAGGTCATTGTTGTTTTGCCAACGAAAAGCAGGGATGTTGAGCTGTAGCGCGGCAATGGGTTGATAGCCGTCGGCGCAAACAGGAGAGGCCACTTCGACCATTTCATTATGGTGGGTTTGGGCCATGCCTGTTTGCCGAATCTGGTCCAATGTGTCGGTCAGACCGGAGGTTGAGGGGATAAGCGCGCGCTGAACAGCATCGGTTGGCAGGCCGGCCAATAAAACCAATCCGGCGGCAGTGTCGGCAGCCGGGCGGCGCCGGCCAATTTCCAGCACTACCCGCACCGGCTGCCGGCTTTCTTGTTGGGCAATGATGATGGTGTTGTCACCGTCAAGGCGGGCCAGGGCCAGGGTTTCGGTAAAGGCGCTGAATTCAGGGTCGGTGTGAAAAGTTTCTATTAAAGCGGCCAGCCCGCGGTGTTTGGCGGGCGTGAGGGCGTATAGAGCCGGTCCGGCCCGGTAACGGCCCCGTTCATCGCTTTGTTCAACATAGTGATAGGTTTTGAGGGTATTGAGCAGGGCAAAGAGGCTGCTGCGCGAGATTTGCAGGCTCTCAATCAGTTCACCGGCCAAAAAGCCTTCGGGCGCGGCGGCCAATGTTTCTAACAAGCGTAAGGTCCGCTCGGCGGCGGGGACGTGTTGGGCGTAGGTCGTCATTGTTAGTTTAGTATAGAAAACAGATGTTTATTATAGTGGATAGTAATTGATTGTCAAAAAAGGGAAAGGTAAGCCGCTGGAATGATTTTAAGGAGTCACAGGAAGTCTGACGGGGGTTGACTTTATCATCAGGGGTAAATAGACGGGTGAATGGGACAGAACCAGCAGGTCACCCGATACGTTGCCGGCCCCGTCAATGACTTTTAGCCGAAAGGAGGGATAGGCGTAGCTGGGGGTGGTGGTAAAGGGGATTGGGTATTCGAGCACAATGACTCTATCCAGGGAGAGGTTGGCTGTATCTTGAAAAACCAGACGCAAGGTGATGGGGTCGCCCTGCTGGCCGGCGGCGACTGTGGGGTAATCAAAGTCTACGTGAAATTCCTGGTAGGCGTTGCTGGCTCTAAAGTCTGTGCCGCGCAGGCGGTGCAGCCCAATCAAATTATTGGTTTCATTGTTGATGATTTCCAGACGGGCCACTTCAGCCGGGGTGGTGTGATCGCCAACTTTTAGGTTGAAATAAGCGCGGTATTGCTTGGGCGCCGGAAGGGTTATTTCAGAGCTGAACCAGGTGCCGGGCGGGTTGTCAGAAACGGTAGCCTGCATGGCCAAGCCATTGAGGGCCAGGGAGTCGCTGATTACCCGGCCAACCGGCCAACCGCCTACCTCTTCCCGGGTCAAGTTTTCTCCTTCCCAAACCCAGTCAGATCGCCCCATTGATATGGCGGATACCCCGGCGGTGTCGTCGTTGGCCGTTAGCGTTAACGAGAGTACCGGAGAATCGGTGATGATGGTGGTGCCGGTGAGCGTGGCGGAGGTGGTGAGCAGGCCGGTGGGAGTCACCCGATCCAGCCCAATGACCACCTCTGGGGAGACTGCGCGCCGGCCGGTGGCGTCAACGGCTGCGGCGGTGAGCACCAGGGTTTGGCTCAACAGGGTTTGTTCGGCCCAGGTTGAGACATCGAGCACGTAACCCACGCTTTGGGCCGGGCCAGGCTCGCTGACCAACAGATTGGTCCCGGTTGGAGTGGAGAGATAGAGGTTGGTCTGGGTGATGCTGTTATCCCCATCGCTGGTATTGGCCAAGAGGCGGAGGTTATTGCCGGTGAGATAATGGTTGGACCAGGGGGCCACAATAGCCACATTTGGCGGGGCGGCGAAACCGATGTTCCCTTTTTCCAGGGTGATGTTTGAGTAGTAATGGCGCAAAATAGCCTGGTACGACCAGTTGTGTTGGGCGGCCCAACGCTGCGCCCCCCATTGGCCCATGCCGTAGCCGTGACCGTAGCGCGTTTTGCCAAATGAAACCGGATCGTCTATGGCTTGCAAATAGTTAACGTAGAGGCTGCTTTTGGTGGGGCTGGAATTTTCGGCGCTGTACATGGCGGTGATCATGCTGCCGTAGTAGGCCAGGTATTCGCCGGCTGTATCATTAACCGCCTGGTTGGTAGCGGGGGAGGTAGTGTCGCACATGTATTGATGATTCACCCAGTCGGTAACGTGGTAAGCAGCGGCGGGGTCTTGCAAGTATTTGGCCCAGGCATAGGTTCTGACGGCTACAGCCTGGGCTTTGAGGGTTTCGGCAGGCCAGTAAGAGGGCACTTCGTGCGGCACAACTCGCTGCACATACTCCTCAAAGGGGATGGTGTCAATTTGGCCGACGGGTACAGCACTGCGACAGGTGTTTTCGGCGCGGTGAATAACTCTGATGGCGGCCGGCGGCGTCAATTGGGCAGTAACGCCCAAAGGAAGGGGGATGGGGGGAAGTTGTTCGACCAGGGTAAATTCTTCAACCATCAACTCGGCGGCGGGCACAACTACCACCTGTTCGTTTCTAATAATTGCCAGGCTGCTCCCATCGGCGCTCCAAAGGGGAGAGCGGTCGGTCACGTTGTTTTGGCTGAGGCGGGTGAGAGTATTGTCCGGCAGGTCCAGCCGCCATAGTTCGCCGGCCGAATCGGTTTCGCTGCCCAGAGGGGTGCGGATGAGGGCCAGAGCCTGACCATCGGGCCGCCAGGCGATGTCGCTAAAGATCTCATTTTCACCCTTCAGCCGCAATTGAGCCGGGCCGCCGGTCTCACCCAGCCAGAGTTCTGCTTGAGCCAGTTCACCGACCACAATCGCTTGTTTTTGACCGTCCCGCGAAATGGATATTTGCCCAGCCGGATCACTGGCCGGGGCTGCAGCAGCAGATAAAGAATCAGGATTAAGTTTTTGCAACGCGCCGGTGGTGAGATTAACGCCCCATAAAGCAGGCTGGTTTTGGGCGTCGAGGCGGGTAAAGGTGACAAAGCGGCGGTTCGGGCTGAGGGCAGGCGCAAATCCAACGGCCAAGGGTTGGGGTTTCTGGCCATTGGTGGGCAGCAGCCAGAGGGTTTGTAACTGTTGGGTCGAGGTGTCGGGCAGGATGACCACCTGGCCGGGGGTTGCGCCGATTAAAAACGAGCCGTCGGTTGACCAGGCCAATAGGCGTAATGAGAACAGCGGCTCTTGGGCGGCGGCAGGTTGGGCAATGGAAAAGATAAGGGTCAGGGCCAAGAGTATCCCGGCCAGGCTCCGTAATTTTGAAAAGGGCATGCCCAATTTAATCATCTTAAGGTATAGCATATCAAAAAATAGAACAAGGTTAAATAGACCGTTAGTACAACCAGGAAATAAAAAACGCCTCCTGTTGAGGCATTTTGGGTTTAAGGCAGCGGTAACGATGGTTGGCGGGCAAAGGCTTGGGAAATGGCTTTGAGCGATTCATCGTAGCGGAATTGGATGTGGCGGTGGCCGCCGTCGAATTCCTGGTAGGTATGGGGCAGGTTGAGCGCAGTGAGCCGTTGGCTGAAGAGCCGGGCGCCATAGTGCAGGGCGTATTCGTCGTGGTTTCCGCAATCAAGGTAAATCAGTTTCATCTGGCGCAGGGCGTCAATATAAATTTTTTGCGCCAGCATGCTCAAAGGGTCATGCGCCAGCCAGCGTTGCCACACCTCGGGACGAAGTTGGCCGGTGTAGAATTCAAAGGGCAGATCAAAACCGCAGGGGGAGTCTGGATTGGGGGAGTAGCAGGCCGACATCGCCGCGATTTGGATGATGTCAAAAAAATCAGCCGGTTTGGGGTACATTTTGGGCTGAAAGCCGGCTAAAAAATTACGCAGGGCCGCGGCAGAGTCAATGTTATGGCGGGCAAAGGCATTAAGGGATTTGGGGAAGTCGGGTTTGTAACAATACTCAAAATACATATCGCCGCTGTGGCAGGCCAGGGCGCTGAAACTATCGGGATGGCGCATGGCCTGGATCAGCGCGCCGTAGCCGCCGGAGGATTTACCGGCAATGGCGCGATAACCAGGCTCGGCCTGGGTGCGGTAGTGTTGGTCAATGTATGGTAGTAACTCATTAATCAAATGATCTTCGTAGCGGCCGGTAGCGGGGGAATTGAGGTATTGGCTGCCGCCGTAACGGGTGAAACAATCGGGCATCACCAGGATCATGGGCCAAACCTCTCCGGTAGCGATAAGACGATCCATGCGCTCCTGGATGGTCTCGTCAAAGGCGGAGTCGTTGAGCATAACCGTGCCTCGTCCGGTGAAGCCGGCCAGCAGGTAGACGACCGGATAGCGGGCATTGCCGTCATCGTAGCCGGGGGGCAGATAAACGGGCACACGGCGAAGAGAGGGGTCGCCCAGAGGGTTATGGCGCAGAACGTTGCTGGTGATGGTTTCAATAATGATTTTACTTGAGGTAGGCATCAGTTTTCTCCTGAATTTGAACGTTTAGAGTTTTACTGTTTGATGAATAGCCCAATAATCTGCTTTGTGGTAAGATGCTCGTTGACAAAATTTTGTTGATAGGGTGCTTCATTGGACGTTTGTGTAATTGTGCCAACTTACAATGAAAAGGAAAATATCACCGATTTGGTTGAACAAATTCTGGCGTTGGAAAACCTTAAGGCCAGAGTGATTATTGTTGATGATAACTCGCCGGACGGAACCGGGCAAATTGCGGAGGGGTTGGCGGCACAATATGGACGGGTGGGGGTAATTCACCGAGAGGGAAAGTTGGGCCTGGGCACGGCCTATATTGCGGGGTTCAAACAGGGTTTGGCTGAAGGCGCAGACCGTTTGATCACGATGGATGCCGACTTTTCGCACAGCCCCGCTTACCTGCCGGGTCTGGTGGCGCTGGCCGATCATTTTCACATTACCATTGGTTCGCGTTATATTCCTCAGGGTGGAGTGCGAAATTGGGGTTGGCGGCGCCGGTTTTTGAGCTGGGGAGCCAATGCTTTTGTACGCACAGTGCTGGGCTTGAAGGCGCATGATTGTACAGCCGGTTTTCGTTGTTACCACCGAGAGGTTTTGCTAAATATTGACCTGAACCAGATTTTCTCTAATGGCTACTCGTTTTTGGTGGAAATGTTATTTAGATGCCAGCGGCTAGGCTATACCGTAGGGGAAATTCCCATTATCTTTGCCAACCGAGAGCGGGGAGAGTCAAAAATATCTCAGCGAGAGATTTACAAGGCTATGTATACGGTGTTGCGGTTGTTTGCCAGCCGATTACTGAAACGGAAACGGTTGGCGCAGGTATCGGTATTGCCGCCGGTTTCTGACGAGGTGGGGCGCTTAGAAAATTTGGCTAAAGAAACAACTCCCCCTTCCTTGTAGTCAAGAAAGAAAGTTGCTATAGGTGGGCGATGAGCTGGCAAGCGGTGTGGCATAAATTTGAGGCGTTCCTCTTCCCGCCTATCCCCGACCCTCCTCGGGCCCTCCCATGGTGGCAATATCTCCTTTTTGTAGTGGTTGGCGTTTTGGTTTTTGCCTTGATTGGTTATTTTTTGCCAGCCACGGGCTTGATTGGCTATGATTGGGTTCACTACTTTAGCCTGGGTGAAAAAGTAACTGCTACGGCTTATTATCCGCCGTGGATTGTTTATGTATCCTATCTCACCTGGCCGGGCTTGATTGGTTTCACCTTTACCGGGTTGGCCCTGGCTTTATACCAAAGACGCGCTTCGCGCCTGGTTATGGGGGCTGCGTTTTTTACCCTGCCGGTTTTTTGGGTGATATTTTTGGGACAGGTGGACGGCTTATTGGTGTTGGGATTAACGGGCTTACCATGGTTAGTTCCGCTGGCTACCATCAAACCCCAAGTTACTTATCTGGCCTTTTTTACTCGTAAGCAGGATGTCTTGGCCCTGATAATTTGGTTGGCAATTTCGATAATTATTTGGGGTTTCTGGCCGCTGGATTTGTTTAAAATAGGTGAATTTTCCCGTTTTGTCTCACACGACATCCACTTGTGGCCCTGGTCTTTGCCGTTGGTCATTCTCTTGCTCTGGTTCTCCAGGGGGGATGCGGATATGCTTATGTTAGCCGGAACATTTAGTTTGCCTTATTTGCACCCCTACCACTATATTGTGATAACGCCGGCTCTGGCGCGGGTAGCAAAATGGGTTGCCCTGCTGGCCATAATTGTTTCATGGCTGCCGCTTCTGTCCAATTGGTTCGGTGATTGGGCATGGTATTTGGGGCATTTATTCCCAATTATCTTGTGGCTGGGTCTTTACACTAAAAGGCGGGGGTGGTTAAATGGATATAACGGCCAGGTTATATGACAAAAAGCCCATACGTTAAGCTGGCCCGGCATGGTAGAATGCAGACAAATATTTACAATCCCGGTAACCCGGCATGATTTCTTTAAGACGCTAAAGTTATGTCCCATTCGCCAAAACATTCAAGCCAAAACTACTTATCTCATTCCCCCCCCTTTGATTTTTTCTTAATCCTCACCCTCTTCTTCACCAGCCGCCTGATGATGCTGATGGCGTTTCCCCCGGAAAACCTGATCTTCTACGGCGATTATGGTCATTATTTTAACCTGGCCGACTTGTCCCGGCGTGGATTTTACCCGTTTATTCATTATTGGTACGAATTCCCCCCTATTTTCCCCTACCTGAATCTTGCTGTTTATACCCTGGCCGGCCAGCAATTAAAAAATTACATTTTACTGCTGGCTTTTGGGTTACTCTTGGTTGAGGGCGGTAATCTTTATTTGCTCTATCGCCTGGCATTTCTGCTACGTGGCCCGGCGCGGGCTATCCAAATAGCCTGGATTTATACCGCCCTTTTTGTGCCCGTTTTTTTCTGGTTGGGTAATTTTGACGCGCTCACTACCTTTTTTATCCTGCTGGCGCTTTACAGCCTGCTGAAATATAAAGATAAGGCGTTAGCCGCAGCTCTGGGCCTGGGGACAATGGTCAAAATTTTACCGGTTATTTTGTTGGCCGCAGTGTGGCGAGCCAGAGGACTTAAAACAGCATTGATTTATGGCGTCATAACACTTCTCATTGCTTTGATTATCTTTGGCCCTTTTGCGCTGGTTAATCCGGCAATGACCCTGGCGTCGGTGCGAGCACAGGCCAGTAAATCATCTTATGAAACCGTTTGGGCCTTGTTTGATGGCAATTATACCACCGGCAATTTTGGCGCTTTATCCGACCACTTTGAAGCCGCCAAAGCAACTCAGCCACTGGGCAATCCGGCCGGTATTCCTGCTTGGCTCACCTTTATCCCGTTTGGTCTGTTGGGGTTGTACCTTCTCACTCGCCCCCGGATACTCACCGACATTAATTTGGATATTGTTCTTTTTACAACCTTCACCTTTATCATTTTTCTGCTCTGGTCGCCGGGCTGGAGTCCGCAGTGGCAGACTTTTTTGATTTCCTTGCTCCTGCTCTCCTTTCCTGAGAGACAGGCCGTGCTATTTATTATTGCGCTTGGTTTTGTTAATTTTTTGGAGTGGCCCATTATCCTGTCTCGCGGCCTGGCCGAATTATTGCCGGTAACCATTCTGGCGCGGACGCTTATTTTTGTATTGCTGGCCTATCAACTTTATCGCATGCTCTTCCTGGGGGGCAGGGCTACAGAGGCAGCTTCGGTACGGTGAAGAAAATCGTCTGGATACGGGTTTAAAATGAAGTTAGTTGGGCCTTGGCTTACCATTCCTCGCTTGTTGGTAGTTATACTTTTTATCGCCATTTTCACCATGGCCGTGCGTATTCCCGCCGATACCGATACCTGGTGGCATTTGCGCTCCGGCCAATACATTGTTGAAAATCAGACAATTTTTACCACCGACCCCTTTTCCCATACCCACGCAGGCCAGGTGTGGATGTATCCCAAATTGGGCCAGGTCTTTTGGTATGGGTTATTTTCCTGGGGCGGCTGGCTCGGGCTGAGTTTGGGGTTGGCTGCGCTGGTCACTGGCGCGTTTGGGCTGGTTTGGTGGGTTACACCGGGCAACCTGTACCTGCGCGCCTTTGCCATTTTGTTGGGCGTTATCACCTCTGCCTTAACCTGGGTGGCTCGCCCCCAGATGTTCTCGTTTTTGCTGGCCGGGTTGGTTTTGCTGCTGTTGGAGCGATACAAACGCGCCGGCTCACGTTGGATTTACGCCCTTCCCTTCCTGGCGGTGCTATGGGCAAATGCGCATGGCGGTTATGCCGTTGCCTTTATGCTGGTTGTTGTTTATCTGCTTGGCGAAACCCTCAATCACGTCACCAGGCATGGGGACGATCCGGTGTTGCCATGGCGGCAAATCGGTATACTGCTGGCGATAGCCATGTTAAGTTTTGGAGTGGTGGTGATTAATCCGCATGGCTGGCGCATGTGGCTTTACCCTTTTCAAACGGTGGGCATTGGCGCGCTGCGCGATTTTATCCAGGAATGGCGCAGCCCTGATTTTCATGCCAGCATGACCTGGCCTTTTGTAATCATGTTTCTGCTTACGGTAGTGGCTATGGGGTTTACGTCTCGCCGGGTTGATTGGACAGACTTAACCCTGGTGAGTTTGTGGCTGGTTTGGAGCCTTTTTGCCGCGCGAAACATCGGCCTGTATGGGTTATTGACCGCGCCGGTGCTGGCTCGTTATAGTGACGCAGTGGTGGGAGAATACTTGCCTGGACCTAGCAGGTTGCCAACTAAAAAGTCCAGATTAGTCTACTTTAACTGGTTCCTGCTCATTGTGGTGGCGCTGGCCGCCCTGGTGCAGATGAGCGTTACGCTTTTACCCTTAACTGCCGCCGAGCCGGAATCGGACATTTTACCCGTCGCGGCAGTGCAATTTATCCAGAAAAATCAACCCCCCGGCCCGCTTTTTAACAGTTACAATTGGGGCGGTTATCTTATTTTCAAACTGTGGCCCGCTTATCCCGTTTATATTGATGGTCGCACCGATTTGTACGATGATGCCTTCATCCGGCGTTACTTAAAGGTGATGGTGGCTGATAAGGGCTGGGAACAAATTTTGGCGGAAGATGGCGTTAACCTGGTGCTGGTGGAAAGTAACAGTATCCTGGCTAAATTTTTAAAACACCATTCGGCCTGGCAAAAGATTTACCAGGATGAGATGGCCGTGGTTTATATGCGTAAATCTACTTGATCTTGATTGGGGCTATCTTGACGGCGATAGGAAAGGAAGATATCTGTGAGTCGAGCCAAAAAAGGTTTGCCTGTTCTTACCATCCCAAATTTGGTGACGGCCCTTGTTTTTATCTCCATTTTTACTATGGCCGTGCGCATCCCCTTTGCCCCCGATACATGGTGGCATGTACGAAGCGGGCAATACATTGTTGAAAATCTGACCATCCCCACCACCGATCCTTTTTCTCATTCCAAGGCGGGCGCTTTGTGGATTGACCATGGCTGGCTGGCCCAAATTTTCTGGTACGGCCTGTATGCCATCGGGGGCTGGGCCGTCCTGTCGTTGGCTGTAGCCGCGTTGGCCGCCATTGCCTTCTGGTTGGTCTGGAGGCAAATCAGGGCCAATTTGTTCATTGCGGCGTTTGCCATGATCTTGGGCGCGGTTGTTTCGTCGGTGGGCTGGATTGCGCGGCCGCAGATGCTTTCTTTTACGCTAACGGCAGTGGTCAGTTACCTGTTGTATCGGTTCAAGTGGCGCGGCAGCCGGTTGCTACCTTGGCTGCCCCTGGTGATGCTGCTATGGGTCAATCTTCACGGCGGTTTTGCCATCGGTTTTATGTTGATGCTGGCCTACCTGGTTGGCGAAACTCTGAACAGCCTCACCCGCCACCGGGACGACCCCGTGGTAGCGTGGCCCGGCCTCAAACATTTGGGCGTGGTTGTTTTGATCAGTTTGGCGGTGGTGGTTGTTAATCCGCACACGTGGCGGATGTGGCTGTATCCTTTTCAAACAGTAGGCATCGGCGCATTGCGCGATTTTATCCAGGAGTGGCGCAGCCCTGATTTTCACATGCCCCATACCCAACCTTTTATCCTGATGTTGCTGCTACAGCTGGTCGCTTTGGGCCGCGCCGGGCGCCGCGCCGACTGGACCGATCTAACCCTGGTTGGTCTTTGGGCCGGCTGGACCTTGTTTGCCGGGCGCAATATGGCCACCTTTGGTTTGGTCACTACGCCCATTTTGGCCCGTTACGCGGATTTGGCCTGGACCGGCCAGTGGCAAACCTGGGGTTACGCGCGCGCGCCTTTATCTTCCTTTGAGACTCGCCCGCGCGCTTCGCGACTCTTTTCCCGGCTCAATTGGGCTTTGTTGGGGCTAGTGGTTATGGCCGCTCTGGTCAAAATTGCCATCCCATTAATGCCCCAAACCAGCCTGAAAGTTGAGCAAAACACGCTGCCCTACCACGCGGTTGAGTTCGTCAAGCGCCAACAGCCCCCCGGCCCTATGTTCAATAGCTACAATTGGGGCGGTTATCTCATTTTTAAACTCTGGCCCCAATATCCGGTTTACATTGATGGCCGCACCGATCTTTACGATGACGCCTTTATCCGGCGTTATATTGGCGTGATGGTGGCCGATGATGGCTGGCCGCAAACCCTGGCCGATGATGGGATCAACTTGGTATTCATTGAAAAAAATAGCACCCTGGCCAAATTTCTGCGCCAAAATTCAGCCTGGCAGGAGATTTACCAGGATGAGATGGCCGCGATTTTTGCCCGCAAAGAAGGATTAGATTGATGTTTATAGCCAGAAGGAGACAATACCGGGGTTTTTGAATGGTGACAGAGGCTAAAAGCGTGACCGGCGTGGCGCGAGTCGGCCGGAGAGAATGGCTATGGGTGTTGGCCTGGTCGGTAGTGATTATGTTTATAACCTCACTGCCCTACCTGTATGGCGCAATGCTTTCAACCCCGGCCAACCAGTTTGGCGGTTTTGTGATTGGGGTGGAAGACGGCAATGCTTACCTGGCTAAAATGCGTTTGGGCGCAAGCGGCAGTTGGCGCTTTCACCTATTTTATACCGCCGAGCCGCACGAAGGCGTGTATCTGTTTCTTTTTCACCTGGTGTTGGGCAAACCGGCTCGCTTGAGTGGTTTATCTTTTGATTTGGTCTATCACCTGGCCCGGATAGTTTTTGGCTTTATTTTATTGTTGACCATCTATTATTTCACGGCCTTTTTTACCGGCGAGCGGCCGGTGCGACGATTGGTGTTTTGGCTGGCAGCGTTGGGCAGCGGCCTGGGTTGGTTGGTAGCCTTATTGGGCTGGCTGGATTGGTTGGGTTTACCCCTGGATTTTTACCTGCCCGAAGCTTTTACCTTTCATTTGCTTTTTGCCCTGCCTCATTTAGCGTTAGCCCAAACGCTTTTGCTCTGGGCCATCCTCCTGGCCCTGGTTTCGTGGGAAAAACAGCGGGCGCGATACGCGCTGTTGGCCGGTTTGGCCTTGTTGGGTGTGGGCCTCATCGCTGCGTTTTACGTTTTAATTGGGCTGGCGGCCGTTGGCAGCGGCTGGCTGTTACGCCAATGGCGCGAGACGATGGCCCCGAAAACGTCGGAAAGACCCATGTATCAGGCGGCATGGTCTGAGATAAAACTCATGGCCTTGATGTTTACCCTACCCGCGCCGGTTTTGTTGTATAATGCTTATGTGTTTACCGCCAATCCTGTTTTTAAAACCTGGCGGATAGAAAATCTTTTTCTCTCGCCGGCGCCGGTTCATTACCTGCTGGCCATAGGCTTGCTCATCCCCCTGGCCGCCGTGGGCGGCTGGCAGGAGTGGCAGCGGGGGGCCAGCCGGAGCTTGTTGTTGCTAGGCTGGGGTGTTATCGCCCTGCTGCTACTCTATTTTCCCTTTGGGTTTCAACGCCGCTTGATGTTTGGTCTGCAAATACCGCTATCCGTTTTGGCGGCGCTGGGTTTATGGTATTTGTTGCAGGCCCGCTCCAAAACGGATGGAGGAACAGGCAGGGGGTCGCGTGTTTGGCGGGTAACTTCCGTGGGCCTGGTGGCGTTGTTGAGCCTGTCGAACCTGATGATTTTGTTTGGCTCTTTTGGCGAAGTGAGCCGTCAGGCCCCTCCCCTTTTCCACGCCGAAGCCCAGATCAACGCCGCCGATTGGTTGGGGCGGCAAGCCGCTCCCAATGACGTGATCCTGGCGGCTTACGAAACCGGCAATTATCTGCCCAGCCGGATGCCAGCCCGGGTTTTTGCCGGCCACGTCACCGAAACCATCCATTCAAAGGCCAAACGGGCCAAACTGCCGCAGTTTTTTGCCCGCAATAACGATGAGTTTCGCCGCCAACTCTTGCAGGATTATCAAATCACTTATCTCTTCTACGGCCCGGCAGAACAAGCTCTGGGCGACTTTTCGCCCGAGGGGATGTCATACTTGCAGCCGGTGTACAATAATGGCGTGGTGCAAATTTACCGCGTCAACCTTGACCATGAGTGAACAGACCCTTTTGCCCAAACCGCATTTTACGCTCCGCCAGCAATGGCTACTGGCCGGTTTGACCCTGTTGGCTTTGGCCCTGCGCCTCTACCAACTGCCCGAACAAAGTATCTGGTTTGACGAGTCTCTTAGCGCGTTGTTTGCCCTCCAGCCCCTGCCCGTTGCCATCCAATCCATGTTGCAGGAGGGCTTGCACCATTCGCCCCTTTATTACATTTTGTTGCGCCCTTTTATGGCGGGCGGTTTTAACGAATTCAGCCTGCGTTTTCTTTCGGCGGTGTTGGGGGTGTTGGCCGTGCCTGTGCTGGCCCAATTGGGCCGGCTGGCGGCCAATCCTCGCGTTGGTCTGTTGAGCGCCGTTTTTTTGGCCGCCAACCCCTTTCACGTTTGGTATTCGCAAGAAGCCCGTATGTATACGCTGCTCATTTTATGCGCCTTGGGCTCAATGTTTTTTTTCATGCGCACATTTGACCGCCCGCGCTATTACCATTGGCTGGCCCTGGCCCTGTTCACGGCGATTGGGATCAACAGCCACCACTTTGCCTTTTTTATTCCGTTGGTGCAGTTTATCTTTATCGTGGTCACCCTCCGCCGGCATCATGCCTTGTTAATTCCCTGGGTGGGCGCGCAACTACTGGCCGCTCTTTCGCTCTTTCCCTGGTTGTTGACTGTGCTGGATTGGGGGCAATTTTATTTGAGCAGTGCCTCCCGACAAACGCCAACCGGCTATGATTTGCTGCAAACCTTTTGGAATTTTAGCCTGGGTTATACGGGGCAACTCACCCTCTTTGTGGCGATGGCCTTAAGCATTTTCCTGGGACTGCTCATTTGGGGAATCAGATTTTTATATCGTAGTCGTTATGGTTTGTTACTGGGTTTATGGCTTTTCATCCCTCCCCTGGTTACATTTTTAGTTTCTTTGCGTTTGCCCACTTACCTGGATAGATACATCAGCCTCTCGCTGCCGCCGTTTCTGCTGCTGGTAGCCGGCGGGATTGGCTCTATTCGGCTAAAAGCTTTACAATGGCTGCTGCTGGCCTTTATTTTGGGAGCGATGCTCACCGGTCTCTATCGTGTTTATTACGACCCCACTGTTTACAACCGGGCGGATTGGCGTGGCGTAGGGGCCTATCTGGAAGATCAGGCCGCTACCGGCGATACCGTTACCCTGTGGTACCAACAATATCTAATCCCCCTTGGTTTTTATTATCATGGTTCTATTCCCCTTAAACCGATCATCAGTTTTGATAAAGTTGACTTGCCGGCACTTCTCCCCGCCAAAGCCGATTCGCAAAGGGTGTGGGTCGTCATTGCTCATCCAAACAACTCGGCCCATTTGATGGGCCATTGCCAGCCTTTTGATATGGAAAAGCTGCCGTCCTTGCCGGCCGCTAAAAAATGGTGGGTTGAACACCAGGATAGGTTGAGCCAAGTGAAGGAGTTTCCTTGCGTTCGATTGGAAATCTATGAATAACGACCAACGACGAAGGACGAAGGACAAAAACAATTCGTACGTCATTGGTCGTTCGTCGTTGGTCGTTCGTCGTTTACTTTGCCATAAAGGATGGCGGTGCGTAGTATTTGAATAATCACAATTGAGAACGGATCAATCTATTGAAACTCAGCATCATTATCCCCGTTTATAACGAAGAAACAACCCTGGCCGAAATTATTGGCCGCGTCCGGGCTACGGGCCTGGCCTACGAAATTATTACGGTTGATGATGGCTCCAACGATCAATCTCCGGCTATTTTGGCTCGCCTGCAACACAGTGGCCGGCCCCCGTTGCGCCTCTTGCGGCACCGGCAGAATCAAGGCAAGGGCGCGGCCATGCGTACCGGCCTGGAGGCGGCAACCGGCGATTTGGTTTTGGTGCAGGATGCCGACCTGGAATATGACCCGGCTGACTACGCTGCCCTGTTAGCTCCTTTTGCCGACCCCTCGGTGCAGGTTGTGTATGGCTCGCGCAATCTCCGTCGCAATGCCAGGTCCTCCTGGGCCTTTTACTGGGGCGGGCGGTTACTAAGCTGGATTACCAATTGGCTCTACGGCGCGCACATTACCGATGAAGCCACCGGTTACAAAGTGATCAAAACCAACTTACTGCGAGAGATGGGCCTGGAAACGGATGGCTTTGAGTTTTGCCCGGAAGTGACGGCCAAATTATTGCGGCGGAAAGTGCCCATTCACGAGGTGCCTATCTCATACGCCCCCCGCTCCTGGACAGAGGGCAAAAAAATACAATGGTACGATGGGGCGATTGCAATCTGGACATTAATCAAGTATCGTTTCTTTTACCGGGACAATCCCACCCGGACTCGTTTTGATGACGACTCGTCTGCCGGCCAGAAGCCAATTGCCCAAAACAATGGACCATCAAGTGATTGACCAACCCACCCGACGAAGGTTAGCTCAACCCCTTATCCAATGGCTCATTTTGGCCGTTTTGCTTTGTTTGCTGGTGGCCGCCGAATCCGTTGCGCTGCACGCCGTTTTTACCAGTAAATTCTCCGGCGGCAATGATTTTTTTGTGCGCTGGCTGGGCGGGCGTGAATTTTTGCTGCGCGGCACAAATCCCTACCATCAGGTTATTGCCGAAAAAGCCCAAATAGCCATGTTTGGCCGTGCGGTTGGCCCGGAGATCAAAGACCAGGCTTACTTTGCCTATCCGTTGTACACGCTTTATTTCTTCTGGCCGCTCAGTCTCATCGCTTATCCCTGGGCGCAGGCCATCTGGATAGCGCTGCTGCAACTGATGTTGATAGGGACCACGCTGTGGTCTATTTGGGTGTCGGGCTGGCGCCCACCGCGCTGGCTCTTCTGGCTCACCCTGTTTTGGGGGATATTCTTCTACAATGGGGCGCGGGCCATTATCCTGGGGCAGTTTTCTGTGCTGGTGGGGTTGGCCCTGGTGTTGGCCTTGTGGTGTATTCAGAATCGGCAAGACGTTTGGGCCGGTATTTTTTTATCCTTGACCACCATCAAACCGCAGATGGTGGTTTTGGGACTGGCCTTTTTGCTGTTGTGGGCGCTGTTTCAGCGGCGTTGGCGGCTCATCGGCAGTTTTGTAATGAGTGTGTTGATTTTGGTGACGACCAGCATGCTCATGCTCCCCACCTGGCCCTTTGACTTTGTCCGCAACGCTATCGCCTATAGCCATTACGTAGCCTTTGGCACACCCCTGGAAAATCTTCTTCTTTACTTCCTGCCGGTCACAATGGTTCCGCCATTAACAATGGGGTTATCGGTTTTATTTTTTTTAGCCCTGCTGCCCGGCTGGTGGCTGGCCTTACGGGGCCGGCCCGGCGCTTATACCTGGGCGGTTATGACCACCCTGATTGTGGGCAGTCTTATCACCTTCCGTTCGGCTACCACCAACCAGGTGATTCTTTATTTGCCGCTTTTTTTCTTTTTTCAACGCTTGATGGTATTCCCTTTGAAAAAAGAAAGATGGAGCATTTTAACCGTTGTCGGTATTCAGGCGAGTTTGTTTGGTTTGATGTGGGGTGTTTTTATGGCCACCCTGGAGGGAAATTGGGAACACGTGATGATGCACGGCCTGCTGCCGGCGCTTATGCTGTTGCTCTACGCTGTTGATTGGCGCGCCCTGTGGCGCGCCGCCGCAAAAATGGAGCGGCCGGCATGAACCGGTCGAGAAAATGGCTGCCGGTAGGCTTGTTTGTATTGTGGACATTTTTTGTGCTTGGCAGCTTTTTTGCCGTTCCTGAACAGAAACCCTTTTCCGCGGAAAACGTGCTGGCTGTTGGCAACAGCCTGCTTAACCTGTTAGCAGCTGGCTGGTTGGTGCTTATTGCCTTGACAATGGGGGACTGGATCCTGCGACGATTGCGCCTTGACCTCTCTTTTATTGAAACGTTGGTGTTGGGTACAGGCTTGGGCCTGGGAATGTTGGGTCTACTTAGCCTGGCCGTGGGACTGGTTGGTTTCTTTCAGCCTATTGTGGCCTACGGTATCACTATTGCCCTAAGCGTAATATTTGCTCCACAGATAGCCCGCCTTTTCCGTCAGTGGCGGCGCTGGCGGCCCCAAAATTTTCCTCCGCTATGGCCGGCGATCTACTGTTTACTTATTGCCTCATTCGTTTTGTTCATCGCCTTGCTGCCGCCCACCGATTGGGACGGACTCTTCTATCACCTCACCGGCCCCAAACTCTACCTGCAAGCCGGAAGCATTATTGGCGGCATTGATATTCCGCATCTTAATTTTCCCTCGTTGATGGAAATGCTCTTTGCCTGGGCCATGCTTCTGCGTGGCGATATCGCCGCCAAGTTATTGCACGCCTGTTTTGGTTTCTTGCTGGCAGGTTTGGTTTATCTCACCGCGTGCCGCTTTTTAAACAAAAAGGCAGGCTGGTTAGCCGTTCTCATCTTTGCCGGTATGCCAATGGTCAGTATCCTGGCCGGCTGGGCCTACAACGACCTGGCCCTGGCCTTTTACCAGTTTGCCGCGCTGTATGCCTTTATTTCTTGGAAAAACAGCGAATCATCAGCAAATCACAAATCGCAAATTGGCGAGAGTAACCAAAGGGAGCAGGCAAGTGGGGCAGGAACCAAACAGTTCACAATTTACAATTTACAATTCACAATTAATAATTCGCCGTTTTCTTGGCTCATTTTCAGTGGAGTTTTCGCCGGGCTGGCCATGGGGTTAAAGTACACCGGTTTTGTCACCCCCTTGGTCATCGGTGGACTTATCCTTTGGTATACCTATCGAGATTCACCCGTCACGTCTCGCGTCTCACGTCTTACGCGCCACGCGTTACGTTCTATTACCAATTTGGCCGTTTTTATCCTGCCCGCTTTATTAGTCGCCCTCCCCTGGTACCTCAAAAATTGGACCTTTACCGGCAACCCGGTTTATCCATTTTTGTACCACTTGTTTGGCGGTCAATACTGGGACAGTTTTCGCGCCGATTGGTATGCGGCTGCCGGTACGGGCATTGGCTGGCAACCCATAGATTTTCAAAGCATTAGTTCAAAATTATTACCTACAGGGACGGATATCAGTCTCTCCTCTACTCAGGAGCACTATCTAAACCTTGCTATAACTTTGTTAACTCTACCCTGGTTGCTCACCTTAGGGGTACGTGATATGAATTTCTGGGATGGACGGGCCGGCCCGCTTCTTTTGGTTTTTCTACCGTTGATTGTGTGGGCGGGTTTTTCGCGGCGTTCTGCTCATCGCCCGGTTGCCTCTGGCCCATTGCTGATTTACGCCCTGGCTTACTTTGCCTTTTGGACATTAGGCGTGGTTTGGTCCCGCTCGCTGTGGCAATCTCGACTGTTGCTACCCGCCTTGGTAGTCTTGGCTCCGGTTGTGGGATGGTTGTGGGCCGGCTTGTCCAACTTTGATTTGCCCCATTTTTCGTTACGTCGCTTTGTCAATATTGTCATTGGCCTGACTCTGGCCCTGACCGTGATGGATGTGGGGTTGTTTACGCTTAAGGTTAACCCTTTGCCCTACCTGGTAGGGTTGGAAACGCGGGACGCTTATCTCACCCGGCGATTAGGACCCCATCATGTCACAATGCAGAAAATCAACCAAGTTTTGCCTGCTGAAGCAACCATTGTTTTTTTATGGGAACCGCGCAGTTACTACTGCCAGCGAGATTGCCGGCCTGACAGCATTTTGGATACGTTCCCGCATCTGGTTCAGCAATACGGTTCTGCCGCAGCCATTGCCCGGGCCTGGCAACAGGCCGGGGTAACGCACGTACTCCTTCATCGTTCCGGTTTGCAGTTTGTATTGCATGAGTCGCCGGAAGTGGTTGATAAAACCGTGCTGGCCGCTTTAGAAACTCATTTTTTGCGGCCCGTGTTTGAGGTAGCCGGCGCGTATCAGGTTTATGAGGTGGTGGAAGTACCATGATTTGCCGGGGGTCAGCCACTATCAGGGCTTGGTTGCAGGCTATTTTAAACATTGACGACCTGCCAGACGGGGTGTCAAAAAAAGAGAAGGTGTTGCTTCTGGGACGGTCTATTAGCCGTTATCTTTTCCGGGCGCTCCTCCTGATTGCACTCTTGGTTACGGCCTGGTTCTTATTTAGCCGGATGCCGGTCAATTACACGGATTGGCTGCACACCTTTAGGCCCGCCGCCTTGAATTGGCAAAACCCTTACCATCGAGAAGCAATGGTCTTTAATCCGCCCTGGATATTTCCTGTTTTGTATCCCCTGGCAGTGCTGCCCCATCCGGCCGGGGCCAGTTTGCTCATCATTATTTCGGTGATTGCGGTGGCGATGTATGTTGGCTCGCTCAAAAAAACGTTGATCGTGGCCGCTTCCGCGCCGATGGCCGCCTTCTTTGCCCTGGGCCAGCTTGACGCGCTGCTGCTGTTTGGGTTGATGCTCCCGCGCGGCCTGGGGCTGCCCATCCTGTTGGCCAAACCCCAGGGCGTATTTTTGGCGATCTTGCCGCGCCTTAATCGTTGGTCTATTTTGGTCACTTTGTTGATCTTTGTTGTTTCAGTTTTTATCTGGGGCCAGTGGTGGTGGAACATTATCGCTTACCAGCCAAACAAACAGGCCAATATGTCGCTGTTTCCTTACACCATTGTTTTGGGCATTCCTCTAACTTATCTGGGCTTGAAGCGAAAAAGCGATGCGCTTTTGTGCGCGGCTTCCCTATGTTTTGCCCCTTATTTTATGGCCCAATCCATGCTGCCGATGGTGGCGGCCATTGTGCGCGAAACAGAAGATTGGCGCTGGTGGGGAGGAATTGTTTTAGGCTCCTGGGTGTACGAGGCGGCTATGAAGGGTTTTCTGTGGTAAGGGGGACGGAGTGGGTGAGCCTGACCAATTCCTGAAAGATGATGAATTGCAGGGGAATGAGTAAAAAGATCAGCCGGTCAAAAGAGCGGCCCAGCATAAAGTAAAACCAGGGCATCAGCAGGCTGGCCGTGATAACGGCCCGCAGCCAGAGCGATTGGGCATAACGCAAAAAAATCAACGCCGGCACTAAGGCAAACGTGAGCGTATAAGAGCCTGTTTGTGGCAAAACAATCAAGCTAAATAAAATTACGGCGGAAACCATCAGGCTGTGGTGGTAAGGGGATGGCCGGCGCCAGCCTAAAATCAGATACCGCCCGGCCCAGACGGCCAACCCCAACAAAACAACAACTCTAAGCCAGAACGACAACAACTCAGGCGGCCAGGTGGCAAAAGGATTATTTCCGTAACTGCGCATAGCCTTGAGCCAGGTCAGGGGCCAAACGCCAATAAAAGGGACAGGGAGTAAGGCAAAGATCAACCCGGCGGCCAGGAGGGTGACTATAAATTCATTGCGTTTGGCCGAATTCCGGGTTAGAATCAAAGCCAGCAGAATGGCAATCAATGATAGATCGGGCCGAATGGTGGCGCAGGCCAGGGCTACCGCCGCCCGGCGGGGATGGCCCTGCCGGTAAAGCCAGAGGGAGAGCAAAAAACAAAAGAGGACAAAAAAATGGAGTTGGGCCAGCACGTAAACGTTAATGGGATAACGAAAGCCCAGGGTGGTCAACAGGGTCAGCAAAAATAAAAAAGCCGGCCGAACCGGCCACTCCAATAAGTTGAAGCCCAACAGCAGAATGGCCATAAACAGGGGAATTTGCAACGCCGTCCACACCAATACGGACCAGGAAAACGGAGCAATTACAAAGGGCAGCAGCACAAAGGCAATGTGGGCCGGATGAGGAAAGCCGTGCTGGTATTGGTGAGGGGGAATGATCTTTTTGAAAACGCCAAGCTGGATTACCCGGGTGGTTTCCGGGCCGTAGGGATTTTGGCCGGACAGGATGGCCCGCCCCCCGGCCCAAATCCAAAATAGGTCAAAGGCCTGGCCGCGCGGTTTGACCAGCAAATGGTAAGAAGGAATGATCATTAGGCTTACGGCCAGGATGAATAAACCGAGTAGAATCAAAAAAGTTTGCCGGTGTTTTTTAGGATGGTTCATAGTAGTAAAGGTATATTGGATGATTGACCTCCTCATTATATCACTACTTCTGAGGTGAATCCATCGCCTCGTGATTTTTCGGATATTATTTTTCTAGGACTTATGCACGTTCCAGAGGTGACAGTCACTTACAAAGTGACTGTCACCTCTGGAATGCATCAACGATTTGCGTAAGTCCTACTTTCAAAAGACGTAGGCTCATGTATAAAACGGGTGCGGATATGTCACCGCGAGCCGGAGGCGAAGCGGTCTCCACCCCTACTGAATGGGGATTGCTTCGCTTCGCTACTAATGACACAACCAGGGTCATTGTAGGGGTTGAAGACCCTAAAGGTCTCTGAGACCTTTAGGGTCTGGATCCCTCGCAATGACATGCGCAGATTCTATACATGAGCCAAGACGTATTTTAAGGAAACATTAATGACGTATATTCAGCAGTTCATTAAACGTCTGGATGTGCGACTTATATTGATAATTATCTCTCTTCTGGCTGTGGCTTGGCTGCAAGCGCCTCGGCTGGCGGATGAATTTCGGGTTGATGAGGATTTCCGCACTTTTTACTGGATGCATAAATTTCAAGACCCCTCGCTTTTCCCAAATTATTCTCTGGGCTATACAACCATCCGTTTACCCTGGGCCGATGTGCCGGTGACGTTTTATAGTTTGGGGTATAGTTTGCTTTTTTATGGGGCCAGCTTTTTTGTAAGCCCGGTTTTGTTCAGTAAAATTGTCCCCTTTTTTTTAGCGCCTGTGACCGTTTTGTATCTATTTGAATTTGGCCGTTTGGCGCGGGGGCGTAACAGCGGCATTGTCCTGGTCCTGGGATTTATATTTTTTAATTTAGCCTCTTCTTCGGGCATTTCTATTGTTAATGGATTACAAAGGTCTTTTGCCACCCCTTTGGTTATTGCTCTAATTTACTATTTACATCGCCAGAAATATATTGCGGCCGCCGTCGTTATCCTGTTAAGCGCATTGATATTTGCCCCGGTTTTTGCCCTGGGGGTCGCTATTTGGGGCGTATTTGCGTTAAAGGCAAATTGGTCTTTACACCCCAAATTATCGTTAGGGCAGGGAGGATTGGGGGCTTTGTTTATTGTTATTTGTTTGGGGGCTTTGCTTCTTTTGCCTATCCCCCTGTCACAGATAAGGAGCGTAGCCACAACGGTAAAACCGGCAGCAACCGGCCAACAAGAACAAACTTCTGAAGCGGCGTCAACCTCTCAATATTTATGGGACAACCCCGCCCATCGTTCGGGAGGTTCTCATCCTCTATTTGTCATCTTTCCGCTGGTTGGCCGAGGCGGCCTGGTTGACCTGGGCGAAGATTTGATAAACTTGTTTATCCTGTTTTCTATTGGCTGTTTGATTTATTTGGTTCGGGGGGGGCAGGCGTTTGACCTGCCCCGCATCATCTGGTGCATGTTGGGCGCTGCCCTATTAATGTTTGTTTTGTCCTGGTTGGTGATTTGGTTGTTGGGTTCAAATTTTCTCTATTGGCCCAGTCGATACACCAGAATAGGACTATTTTTGTTTCTCCTGATGTTTGTTTTTTTGAATATGATAGATGCGGTTAAAGAAGCGCCCACCTTGATTCGGCGTCATCCGCAACGATTAATCTGGTTAATTGCGGGAATTGAGATGTTGGTTTTGGGGTTAGCGGTGTGGTATCCGTCTGAGTGGACAATGATTGGCCGGTTTAATATGAAATGGCTGTTGGTGCCGGCCGGATTGGCCTGTGGCATATTGGGCATTGCCGTCATTAGAAAATCACAACGTTCAACTGCAAATGTAACCGGATTGGGCCAATCCAGAACGATTGAATCTGGCTTGAGGCAAACGTTTGCCGGTCAAATATTAATGGGCGCAGGAAGCGCGCTTTTTTTGTTTGGTTGGGCTGTTTACGCGCCAATATTCACCGAGGTTAGCTACCTGAATCCGGCGCCCCATGAACGAGCTTTATTTGAGTTTTTGGAAACCTTACCCAAAGATGTATTAATTGCCGGCACGCCCTACGCTTTGGACAGCGTGCCCCTGTTTGCCAAACGAAAAATCCTGTTCAGCTGCGAACAAAGTGGTGAAGCGACGATTGTTCGGGAGGCGTTGGCGGCCTATTACACAGCCAATCCCCAAACCCTGGTTGATTTTTGCCACACGCGCCAGGTTGATTATTTAGTGATTGACCGCAAAACTTACGCCAAAGCATATCTGCAACAGGGACAAATTTTTTATGAACCCTATAATCAGGCATTAATGGCTCGTATTTCTAGCCAGGATACCTTTATTTTAGCCGCAATTCCTGAGAATGATAAACTATTTCAGACTGAAAATTTATTTATTGTGGCGTGTGAAATATTTACAGAAACCAATAAGCTGCCATGATGTTTTTCAGGAGTAGCTGCGCCGATTGTTGTAAAAATAGTAGCAAACGCCTTGCCTTTAATAAGCATACCTGGTTTGCGATTGGGTTAATGGTGATTGGCGCTGCATCCTATTGGCTTTTTTATGCCCCTATTCTATATGGCGATGATTGGTCACATATTATTGGCCGGTGGTATGGTGATTCATTGAAGTGGTTTGATTGGACAGAACGGCGCCCTTTGCTGGAAGCTCCAATTTTAATGCTGCATGCCGTTTTTGGTTTAAATTTGCATGCCTTTTATGTTGTGCTCTGGGGGCTAAATGTGCTGGCGGCCATCCAACTATATTTTCTTATGCTAAGATTTATGCCAGATAATGCGCCTCTTGCCTTTAGTGTGGCCGCTCTTTTTCTGGTGTATCCGGCTGACTTCACCCACATGTGGTTGACGATGGTCGGTATCCGGCTGGTGGTTGTGCTTACTTTGTTGTATGCATACCTCTTGGTGATTTACGTCGATACGGGATGCCGGGTTGCTTTATGGATAGCAATAATTTGTTTGTTACTCTCTTTTGGCATATATGAAGCCCAGTTTGGGGTAGCGATGGCTTGGGGGGTATTACTGTTTTTTTTGATTAAAAAGACAAGTTCCTGGCGAGATAGGTTGGGTTTATGGCTGCCGCTTATATTGGGTCTTATCTTCATGTTCTGGCGGACGATTGGTTATTTGTTGATAGGCGTCAACGATAATTACCTTAACAGATTTCAACTTACGCCGCTTGTGCTGATGGAACGTTTAATTTTGGGGTACCGGGTGATGGTTTGGGCATGGCTGGAACCGCTGGTTTACGCTTTTTACCTGAATAAGTGGCAGGCCATCATTGCCTTTTTTTTAGCTGTAATAATTTGTGGCTTTATAGGTGATGTGATTAGTCGGCTCTGCAAATTACAACGTGTGACTTTAAAGCAAAAAGAGCATTTGGCGCTGATACGCCGTTTTATGTGGGTTATGTTAACCGGCGGGTTGTTCATTGCCATAGGATATATTCCGGTGATTGCGGTTGATAGCCCTAACTTATCACCATTGGGTTCCCGCGCAAATATTTTTGCTCAGTTTGGCGCAGCCGTAACCATTGTAGCTTTATTGGCAACCTTAATTTTGTTTCGGGCGCGCAGATCATCGCAACTCAATTTTGTGGTCTTAACGGGAATGGCCCCCTTGTTTTTTTGGGGAGTAGCGGCGCAAGCCCGGGTGCAATATGATAACCGAATCGCCTGGGAAGAACAGAAACAGATATGGCACGAACTTTTTTCTCTGGCTCCAGACCTCAAAGATAAAACCGTCATTTATTTTATATTGTCAGGCGATACCAATGAGAAACCTTCTTTTAACCCAAATGGAAAGAGGTTGCCATTAGACGCCAGTTGGGTAGCTACGAGTGCCCTCAATGTACTATATGGCAAACATGATTTAAGAGGAGAAGTTTTTGACCAAAAGTTGCTTTTTACGGCAGACGGCTTTATCCGTAAAAAGTTATTCCTTAAAGAAGGCGCCAGAAATCTTTGGGCAGAAACAGTGACGCCGTACAATCAAATTATCTTTATGGCTTATGACGGAACGCCAAAGCGATTAAGGATTATTGAAGATTTGCGGGCTGAAGGTCTGGTTGATTTCCCTGTTCCAGATTACAATCCATACAAGCATATCATCCAAACGCCAACGACGCAGACAGATTTGCGCTGGTTGGTTGGAGTTAAATGAATACCGGCCATAAGAAGAGGCAAGTTGTGGCTTGTAAAAATCTAAAAGATATGAAAGACTAAATGATGCTAACTCAGATCCCATCCTTTTTTACCCAAAAGCAGCGTTTGTGGGTGGTTATTTTTTTATTCGTTGCCGCTTTTGGGCTTCGGTTGTATCACATCAATGAACTCTCGCTCAATTTTCATGTTCTGCGTCAGCATCATTCGGCGATTATTGCCAGGGGATACTATTTTGAACGCCTAGACTCAATTCCTGAATGGCGGAAGATAACCGCCGTTAAAAATAAACAAAATATGGCAATCTTAGAACCTCGCATTATAGAATGGATTGCCTCTTTAGGGTATCAAATTTTTGGCCGGGAGAATCTTCGTATTCCCCAGATTATGTCCTCTCTGTTTTGGGTAATTGGCGGCATTTTCTTGTATTTGATTGCCGGCAAAATAACTTTTACCGATGCCGCGTTGTGCGCAACAGCTTTTTATCTTTTTTTGCCTTTTGGTGTCACGGCCAGCATGAGTTTTTTGCCAGATATTTTGATGCTTATGATGTTATTAGTTAGCATCTTTGTGATATTATGTTATTACGAACAACCGTCAGGATGTAAGTTGTTCCTGGCTACTCTGACTGCCGCCGTGGCCATTTTTATTAAGCCTATTTGTATATTTTTAATATTTGGGAGTTTTATCTCGCTTGCTATCTCTCAACAGGGTTTGCGACGGTCGGTACGCCATCAAGATTTTTGGATTTTTGTTTTGATAAGCTTATCACTCGCTGTACTCTATTATTTTTTCTACGGGGTGTTTATTGTTGGTTTTGTCAAAGGACAGGTTCAACTCAATCAGTTAGGTTTGTTGGGAGGATCATTTTTTTGGAAAGCCTGGTTTACTATGATTTGGCGAACGGTGGGGTACGTAGCCATTATCGGTTCACTCTTTGGCCTGTTAGTTATTCATTCGGGATTGCCGCGAGCTTTATTATTTGGTTTATGGATTGGATATTTTATCTTTGGATTGGTCTTTAACTTTAAAGTATCTTCTTTTGATTATTATCAAATACAAATTATTCCCATTGTAGCGCTTTCTTTGGGTCCCGTGGGAGCCTTGATTTTTAATAGTCTCCGCCAGGCATGCACAGTACGGCATTGCCGGATTATAATTTTCGAAATTCTTCTATTAGCGGTGATTCTGGGGATGTATCAAGCGCGTTTGAGGATTTTAGACCCTGATTTTAAAGTGGAAGAGGCGAGAATAGCTAAAGATATTGGCGAAATTGTTAATCATAGTACCGGAACCATTTTTCTTACCTCTCAATCTGGAAAGTTACTCCAATCTCGCATTTAGACAAAGTGAACTGGCCTGGTCGAAGCCAGGGATTGAATTTGAACCTTAACAATCGAGTTTCAGGCCAATATTC
>JAFGDY010000044.1 GCA_016931895.1 Anaerolineae bacterium | reverse complement strand
CGACCGGGAGAAGTGTTTGGAAGTGGGGGCCAATGACTACCTTTCCAAGCCGGTGGATGTGGACCGCCTATTTTCGATGTTGCGGGTGTGGTTGTATCAATAAACTGGTAGTGGTAAAGTTGTAAGTGATGAGGATTTTCAGTATGTCATTCGAACGACGATAGGAGCGAGAAATCCTCTCAGACCCTTCTTAAAACGAACAACTCAAGGAGATTTCTCGTCACTTCGTTCCTCGAAACCTGTCCTGAGCGTAGCGGATGGATGACATGCCATCACTTACTGCTTAACCACCACCAATAAACTCAGAGATTTCAATTTTTATGGAATAACGTATGAATGAATCCCAAACTAATTCTAAAATCTTGACTGTTGATCCTAAATCCCAAAAACGGCGACCAACGATTGGCTTACTTTCTATAAAACCCACCGCCACCTGGTCCCTGTTGCAATGGCAAGGTATGGTTGACGCCTGCCGGGAACGAGAAGTCAACCTGATCTTTTTCCCCGGTGGAGGTTTACGCCTCTCTGCTGAAGGATATAAAGGCCCGGACAATTATCTTTACGATCTGGTGAGCGCGGAGATTTTGGATGGCCTGGTCATCTGGGCCAGTACGGTGGGGGCGCATTGTGCTGATCAACAAGAATTGGAAGGTTTTTGTCAACGCTTTCAGCCGCTGCCTATCGTCAGTTTGGAGCGGCAACTCGCCAATGCCCCCACTATCGTCAAGGATGACTACCAGTCTATGCGCCAGATTATCACCCATCTCATCAAAGCGCATGGCTATCGCCGCCTGGCTTTTTTGCTGGGAACGCCAAGTGACCCGGTACACCAGGCCCGATATAGAGCCTACACCGAGACATTGGCCGATTATGATTTGCCCTTTGAGCCAAATCTTGTTTTCCAAACCGATATGCTGCCCGCTTTGGATGAACGTCACCTGCGCCCAGGCCTTGATTTTGAGGCGGTGGTGGCGTCGGATGACGACAAGGCCCTGGCGACTTTGCAAATGTTACAGGCGCGGGGTATCCGCGTGCCCGAAGAAGTGGCGATCACGGGTCACGATGACCAGGCGGTGGGCACCGTGGTTACGCCTCCGCTGACCACGATACACCCCCGATACTATGAGATGGGACAAAAATCTGCCGAAATGATATTGGCCCTGATAGCGGGTGAACAAATACCCGCCCAGGTGATCCTGCCCACGGAACTGGTCATCCGCCGCTCGTGTGGCTGTGCGCCGGCCGCCGTGATTCAGACAGTAACAGAACCGACCCAGGCCGGTCAGCAGCCATTAGAAGATGCCCTGGCCGCAAACCAAGAGAACATTCTGGCCGGCATAGCTCAGGCGGTAGGAGGAGGTGACGCCGCCTTAACCTGGGCGAGGCGATTACTGGATAGTTTTACCGCCGAAGTGCAGGCGGAGGCCGCAGACGTATTTTGGCGAGAGTTGGAGGAGATTTTACACCAGGTAGTGATGAATGGTGGTGAAGTGTTGGCCTGGCAGGGGGCGTTGTCGGTGCTGTGGCGGCTGGCGCGGCCCTACCTGGACGGCGAGGCGTTATTTCGGGCCGAAGACCTGTGTTTGCAGGGCCAGGCCATGATTGGGGAAATTGCTCAACGGGCGCGCGGATATCAGGCCTGGCAAGTTGAACAGCAGACCCAACTTTTGAACATGATTGGGGCCACGTTGATTACCACCTTTGACATTAAAGGATTAATGGACACGCTGGCGCAAGAGCTGCCCCGGCTGGGCATCCCCAGTGGTTATCTGTCAATTTATGAAAATCCCCAACAACCGGCCGCAGCATCGCGGCTGCTGCTGGCTTATCACGCGCAGGGGCGGATTGAACTGGACGTGACCGGACAGGTATTTCCCTCCTCTCACCTGATCCCGGCAGGTTTTTGGCTGCCTGATAGACCATATAGCTTTATTGTAGAACCGCTCTACTTTCGAGAGGCCCAATTGGGCTTTGTCCTATTTGAGGTAGGTCCCCGCGAGGGCCAAATTTACACCACGCTACGCGAACAAATCAGTAGCGCGCTAAAGGGCGCCCTGCTGGTGGAACAAGAAGAGAAACGTGTCCGGCAATTGCAAACCGTGGCCGAGGTCAGTACCGCCACCTCCACCATTTTGGATACGGCCCTCTTGCTACAACAGGTGGTTGACTTAACCAAAGAACGCTTTGGCCTGTACCACGCCCACGTTTATTTGCTCAATGAAACCGGGGATGTTCTGCACCTGGCTGCCGGGGCCGGCGAAGCCGGGCGGCAGATGGTGGCCGATGGCTGGAGTATTTCCCTGAAACAAGAACAATCGCTGGTGGCGCGCGCGGCCCGCACCGGCAAAGTGGTGATAGTGGATAACGTGCGCAAGGCGGCCGACTGGCTACCCAACCCCCTCTTGCCCCACACCTACGCCGAAATGGCCGTGCCCATTATGCTAGAAGGCAAGGTGGTGGGCGTGCTGGATGTGCAAGCGGACAGGATTGGTGGTTTGGATGAAAAGGAGGCGGACCTGTTGCGTTTGCTGGCCAATCACATCGCCGTGGCCCTGACCAACGCCCGCCTGTTTGAAGAAACCACCCAAAGTAAGGAAGAAGCGGAACAAGCCCGCAAAGAAGCGGAACAGGCCCGCAAAGAGATAGAGCTTGCCAACCAGGCCCTGGAAATGAAAATCTGGCAAACCACCGGCCAGGCCCAACTGAACGATAAAATGCAGGGCGAGCAGGATGTGGCCACCTTGGCTAACAATATTATTCGGCAGTTGTGCCAATACCTGGAAGCCCCCATTGGGGTATTATATGTTGCTGAAAATAACTACCTGAAGCTGGTGGGCAGTTATGCCTATAGCCGCAACAATTCAAACACCCAGTTCAAATTTGGGGAGGGTTTGGTGGGACAGGTGGCGCTGGAAAAACAACCCATGCTCATAGCCAATGTGCCGGATGAGCACCTGGCCATCCGGTCGGGGTTAGTTGAAACGCCGCCCAAGTTTGTTATGATCTATCCCTTTGTGTATGAAAATCGGGTGGTGGGGGTGATTGAACTGGGCACGCTGACCCAGTTCAGCCAGGCCCAAACCGAATTCCTGCAAACCGCCCTCGACAGCATTGCCATTGCCTTTAACACCGCCCAGGCCCGCGCCCGCATCAACGAACTGCTGGCCGAAACCCAACAACAAGCCGAAGAACTGCAAACCCAAAGCGAAGAACTGCGCGTGGCCAACGAAGAACTCGAAGCCCAAACCGAAAGCCTGCGCCTCTCCGAAGCCCAACTCAAAGAAAAACAAACCATCCTGGACCAACAAAACCAGGAACTCAAGGAGGCCCAAGAGGAACTGCAACGCAAAGCCCAGGAACTGGCCCTGGCCAGCAAGTACAAATCCGAATTCCTGGCCAATATGTCCCACGAACTGCGCACGCCGTTGAACAGCCTGCTCATCCTGGCCCGCATGCTGGCCGATAACAAAGAAGGCAATCTGAACCCAGAACAGGTCGAATCCGCCCAGATCATGTACAGCGGCGGCACCGACCTGCTGAACCTCATCAATGACATCCTGGACCTGTCCAAAGTGGAAGCCGGCCAGATGTCCTTCTCCTTTGAACAGATGCCCCTGACCGACCTGGTTTCCGCCATGCAGGTTCAATTCAATCACCTGGCCCAGGAAAAAGGACTGGCCTTCAACCTCACTGTGGCGGAGGATGTGCCTTTGACCCTCACTACCGATTCCCAGCGGGTGCAACAAATTATCAAAAATCTGCTGTCCAATGCCTTCAAGTTCACCGACCAGGGCAGCGTTAGCCTGAATATCTATCGCCCCGATAGCCACGTTGACCTGTCTCGCAGTAGCCTGGACCCCAGCCAGGCCATTGCCCTCAGCGTGGCCGATACCGGCATTGGGATGACGGCAGAACAACTCAAGGTCATCTTTGAAGCCTTTCAGCAGGCCGACGGCGGCACCAGCCGGCAGTACGGCGGCACCGGCCTGGGCCTGTCCATTTCCAGAGAGTTGGCGGCCAAACTGGGCGGCCAGATTGAGGTGGAAAGCGAACCGGGCCGGGGCAGCACCTTCACCCTCTACCTGCCCATTGCCGGACAGGGTATCCGGGATACGGCCAAAGCGCAAATTTCCCCCACCAGCCGGCCCTCAAAGCCTGCTGCATCTCAGCCGCCTCCGGTTATCCCCTCCACCCCATCCCCAAAACTGGCCCGCGTGGCCGATGATCGAACCGACCTGAACGCACCCGCCCAACCCGGGGAGGAGATCAAAGTCGTCCTCATCATCGAGGACGACCCCAAGTTTGCCAAAGTGGCCTACAACTACGCCCACAAAAAGGGCTTCAAATGTCTCATCGCCAACCAGGGCCAGGCCGGCTTAGATTTGGTCAAAACCTACCAACCCCAGGCCATCATCCTCGACCTCAACCTGCCCGACATCAGCGGTTGGGAAGTGCTGGCCCGCTTGAAAAACGACCCCGCCACCCGCCACATCCCCGTCCACATTATGTCCGTGGAGGATGAAGTCCTGGACGCCTACCGGCGCGGGGCCATGGGCTATCTCACCAAGCCCGTCAGCCAGGAAGGCCTGGAGCAAGCCTTTGAAAAAATCCAGGGCCTCATCTCCCGCCAGATCAAAACCCTCCTGCTGGTGGAAGATGACGCCCACTCCCGCCGCAGCATCAAAAAACTCCTCAACGGCAACGATGTGCGCATCAGCGAAGCCGAACAGGGAAAGATAGCCCTGGAACTCTTGCGCGTACAACCCTTTGATTGTATGATCCTGGACCTCAGCCTGCCCGATATGAACGGCTTTGAAGTGTTGAACACCATCAACCGCGATGAAACCATCGTCCGCTGCCCCGTCATTGTCTACACCGGCCGAGAGTTGACCCCACAAGAGAACGAGGAACTGATGCAATATGCCGACAGCGTCATCGTCAAAGGCGTCAAATCCCCCGAACGCCTGCTCGATGAAACCGCCCTCTTCCTGCACCGGGTGGTGGCCGACATGCCCTCCGACAAACAACAGACCATCAAACAACTCTACCACCAGGATGACCTGCTGAAAGACAAGAAGGTGCTGATTGTGGATGACGATATGCGCAACTCCTTTGCCCTGTCCAAGTTGTTGTCCGATAAGGGCATCATCGTCAAGATTGCCCAAAATGGGCAAAAAGCCCTGGAATTGTTGGCGGAAGAGCCAAAGATAGACCTGGTCTTGATGGACATTATGATGCCGGTGTTGGACGGCTATGAAACCATCAAACGCATCCGCGCCCAACCCCAGTTCAAAACCCTGCCCATTTTGGCCCTCACCGCCAAGGCCATGACGGGCGACCGCGAGAAGTGTTTGGAAGTGGGGGCCAATGATTATTTGCCCAAGCCCGTGGACATTGACCGCCTCTTCTCGATGTTGCGGGTGTGGTTGTATCAGTAGCGGCGATTGGCCCGTTGGCCCTGGATTCATCTGGTTTTTATGGAGCGAACGATGAGTGAATCTCAAACAAAACCCAAAATTTTGATCGTTGACGACAAGCCCCAAAACCTCTTTGCCTTAGAAAACCTCCTGAAACAACTGGCGGTGGAGGTGGTGCAAACCACGTCTGGGGTTGAGGCGCTGAGCTTAACCCTGGAACAGGATTTTTGTTTGGCCATTGTGGATGTGCAGATGCCCGAGATGGACGGCTACGAGTTGGTGGAGTTGTGGCGGGGCAATACCAGCACGGCCAGCTTGCCCGTAATCTTTGTCAGCGCCATCTATTCCGACGAGTATCATCATCGCAAGGGCTATGATGCCGGGGCGGTTGACTTTTTGAGCAAGCCGTTTGTGCCGCAGATTTTGCTCAGCAAAGTCAAAGTTTTTCTGGACCTTTACCACCAACGGGTCAAATTGCAACACCTGGTTAATGAGTTGAATGATAAAAATGAGGCCCTGATCCAGGTAACCGGTGAGCTGCAAGACGCCAATGTTGCCCTGTCAAAACGAGCCGTGCAATTGGAGGCCAGCAATCAAGTGGGCCAACAGGTTACCTCGATTCTTGAGTTAGACGAGTTGCTGGCAGCCGTGGTGCAATCAATTCAGAGCAAGTTTGGCTACTACTTTGCCGGGGTGTGGCTATTGAACGAAACCAAAGACAGGGTTATTTTACAGGCCGGGCTGGGACGTAATGGAAACCAGATGCTGGAGCCGGGCGCGTCAATTGAACTGGATGCGGAGCGCGGCATCATTGCCTGGGTGGCTCGCACGGGCCAAACTTACCGGGCCGATGACGTTAGTACCGACCCCAGGTTTTTGACAATGAACGCTTTGCCCAAAACACGTTCAGAATTGGCCCTGCCGCTGCACGTGGCCCAAGAAATGATTGGGGTTCTGGACATTCAAAGCGAGTGCAAGGCGCGGTTTGATACCGAAGAAGAACGGGTGCTGCAAACACTCACCAATCAAATTGCCATTGCCATTCGTAACGCCCGGCTGTACGAACTGGAGAAAAAGCTGAATGCGGACAAAGACAAATTCTTCTCAATTATCTCTCACGACCTGCGAAACCCGTTCAACGTTTTACTGGGCAACGCCCAACTGATGATGGAGATGATTGACCGGTTGAGCCAGGCAGATATTCAGGAAATGAGCGAGAGTATCCATAACCAGGCCAAAGCGGCGCACAATTTATTAGAAAACCTGTTAACCTGGTCGCAGTTACAGCGGGGGCGGATAGAATATGAACCCGGCCTGGTTGATTTGTACCAGTTGGCTGAAAATACCGTCAGTTTGTTGCAAGAAGTAGCCGCCAGTAAAAAAATCCGGTTGCAACAGCTGATTGCAGAAGGAATAATTGTGCATGCCGATGCCTATATGATTGAAACGGTTATTCGTAATTTAACTAGCAACGCGCTCAAGTTTACCCCTTTAGGGGGCCAGGTAACGCTTTCGATTTGTCAAAATGGCCTCTCTTCCGGCCGGGATACCGCCTGGGTGGAGGTAAACATTACCGATACGGGGGTGGGCATCAGGCCGGAAGATATTGCTAACTTGTTCAAATTAGAGGTGCATCACACCACCGCGGGAACGGCTCAGGAGAAAGGCACGGGCCTGGGCCTGATCTTGTGCCAGGAAATGGTGGAGAAAAATGGGGGCCGAATTTGGATAGAGAGTGAACCGGACAAAGGCACAACGGTAAAGTTTACCGTGCCCGCCGCGGCTGCGGAAAAGGGATAAATTGATGGAAAAAGTAAAAATTGAACAAATTGAACTTGAGCTGCTGCTGGAAGCAATTTATCGCCGTTATGGCTACGATTTCAGGCAATACAGCCCGGCCTCTGTTAAGCGGCGGGTCCAACATCACCTTTGCAAATCAAAACTTGAAACAATTTCGGCGTTAACGGCCAAAGTGTTGTACGACGAAGCGCTTTTTCAATCGCTCTTTTTTGATATGTCCATCACGGTTACAGAGATGTTCCGCGATCCCTGGTTTTACCTGGCCCTGCGAGAAAAGATAATCCCTTTTTTAAAAACCTTCCCCTATATCAACATCTGGCAGGCCGGCTGCGCCACCGGCGAAGAAACCTACTCTTTGGCTATTGTTCTGCAAGAGGAAGGACTTTACAAACGCGCCCATATTTACGCCACCGATTTCAACGACGCCGCTCTGGAAAAGGCCAAAACCAGAATATACTCCCTGGAGCGCATCAAAGAATACTCCATTAATTACCAAAAAACCGGCGGCAAAAACTCGCTGGCCGATTACTACCGGGCGCGGTATCAATCGGTGATTATGGATGCGGCGCTGCAAGAAAATATTACCTTTGCCAACCATAACCTGGCCACCGACGGCGTATTTGGCGAAATGCACCTGATTTTGTGCCGCAACGTGCTCATCTATTTTGACCGCGACTTGCAAAACCGGGTGCTGTCGCTTTTTAGAGATAGTTTACTTTATAACGGGTTTCTTTGTTTGGGCAGCAAAGAAACTCTCCACTTTTCAAAAGTCAAAAAGGATTTTATTGAGTTTGCGGCCAAAGAAAAAATATATCAGTGCAAAAAGGAGAAATTCGGCGAACGGATTTTTTAGAGGCCGGCCGAACGTTTATAGGGTGATGGATTACCAAACCATTGTTATTGGCACCTCCGCCGGGGGGTTAAAGGCGCTGCAAGAAATTCTGGCCCCCCTGCCTGCCGATTTTGCCTTGCCAATACTCGTTGTCCAGCACCGGCTGCCCGCGCCGGACGATTTTTTGGCCTTTTCTTTGAACGAGTCGTGCCAATTAACGGTGAAGGAGGCGGAGGAGAAAGAACCGATAAAACCCGGCCTGGTTTATATTGCCCCGGCCAACTACCATTTACTGGTAGAACAGGATAAAACATTGTCGCTTTCGGCCGAGGCCAAAGTTTGTTATTCGCGCCCTTCTATTGACGTGCTATTTGAAACGGCTGCGGAGGCCTATCTCTCCAGCCTGATCGGCCTTATTCTCACCGGCGCCAATAACGACGGTACGGCCGGCTTAAAAAAAATTAAAGAAAAAGGTGGCCTGACCATTGCCCAGGACCCGACCACCGCCGAATCAGGCATCATGCCCTACTCGGCCATTCAGGAAAAAGCGGTTGACAAAATTATGTCATTGGCCGAAATATCCTCGTTTTTGCTCCAACTTTCGGGCAAAGAACCCTGAACCGAAACAAGACGATGAAGCAAGATTGTGGTAGAATAATAGGGTGACATGCTGGAACAGAAATAAACTGCGGCTTTCAAACCATCCGCCAGGGCTGGCCGCGCCAAAACACTCCACTTTTTTGGAATGACGGCATCACGGTAAAGAAAGTTGAAAACCAAACGTCAAGGACGTAAATATATGACTGAAATATTGTTGAACACGTTGGAAGATGAACGTCGTTACGTAGCCAGAGAATTGCACGACGGCGTGGCGCAAACCACGCTTCAACTTGGCCTGCAAGCCGGTATTTGCCGCAAGCTGTTAGAACGGGGCAATTTAGAGATGTTGGCCACAGAATTGGCCGAGTTAGAAGGCCGTATCCAATTGGCCTCTCATCAGGTGCGCGAGGTAATTGCCGACATGCGCCGGCCTCAACTTGAGCCGGAGGCCAACTTGAATGAATATATCCAGCGTGCCATAGACCATCATCTGGAAAGAGGCGGGCCGCCGGTGGAATGTAACTGCAATATCACAAACTTTCCCCCCTATTCCAACCAGCAAAAATTGGCCCTCTTCAGAGTAGTGCAGGAGGCCCTGCTCAACATTCGCAAACATGCCAACGCCCAAAATGTGCGGATCACCATATCAAACAACGACAAAGATTTTTGCCTGACCATTTCCGACGACGGCCAGGGATTTGATCTTAAAGAGGTGGCCGCCCGTCCGATTGATAAGGGTGGGGCCGGCCTGGCCAATTTACGGGTGCGCGCTCAGGCCGTGGGCGGCTCCCTGGCAATTGAGAGAAATGCCGGGGGCCGATGGACGGAAATAACAATTATCTTACCCAAAACCGGTCATTAAAAACTTTAAATGTCGACGGGGATAATAAGGTTACCTTATTCGGCCCACAGCCCGCCGGTTTGTTCCAGCCAATCGGCAATTCTGTCGGCGGCTTTGGCAATATCGTCGTTGGAGATGTCCACTTCCAGGGTGGGGAGGATTGACTCGCTCACCAAACGGCGAAAGTCTGCCTGTTCTTCAATAAATACTTGCAGATGATCGTATTGCGCCGGATTGCCTGAAACCAAAAGCCGTTTCTCCCGGGCCTGGGCAAAGGACTCCGGCGTGCGGGTGCAAAAAACCAGGCGGAAGCCCAACGCCTGGAGCCGCTCCTCCAGCCAGTCAAATTTATAATCTTTGCCGTAAGTTTTAAATTGATACAGGCGGGTGGAAATGTGAAAGCGGTCAACGATCCAGGAATAGTAACGCTGTAGCTCAAATAAACGCAGCCAGGTTTGATAGGTTTCCAGAGCCAGGGCTTCTTCTTGCGGTTCAAAGTTGATCAAGCCGCGCCCCCAGGGAAAATTGGTAAAGGCGCACCACTCGGCGGAGACGAGGGGCGAGTGATAACGATATTTCCGCGGCCCAACAACGCGGGGATGTTCGTTCAGGGCAAAGGCGATCTCGGTTTTGTGGGTCAGGCGAGTGCCTTCCAGGATGATTTTAGGGCAGAGTTTTTTTGACATGTTGAAGTTTTTCGACGAGATTCTGTAGTGGCCAATAAGACGTTGCCATGTCATTTCGAGCGATAGCGAGGAATCCCCGCGGCATGAAGTTTTCCGGCGAAATTCCAGGGATTTCTCGGCCTATGGCCTCGAAATAACATGCTTTTCAGACAACTTCTAAAAATATTTTAACATCAATTTCCCGCAAACCTAAATTGAAAAATCCTCTCCCTGCCAGACCTGTTCTTTGGTGGCAAAGGGAATAGGACGCCTGTCTGTCCCGTTTCCATTTTGTCGCTCAAGGGCGTTGACGCGGGCTATAACCGCGTCCAGCGCCGAACAAACCAGGTCGGGCAGGCGGTCGTGCCGCAGGTCGGGGCGGTCTTCGGGAACATGGGGTTTACTGCGCTCGATCATGCGGCCCGGCACCCCCACCACCACCGAGTTGGCCGGCACAGGCTTTACCACCACCGCGTTGGCTCCAATGCGGCTGCACGCGCCAATGGTAATTGGGCCTAATACTTTGGCCCCCGCCCCCACCACCACCCCATCCTCCAAAGTGGGGTGGCGCTTGCCTTTCTCCAGGCTAACTCCACCCAGGGTGACGCCGTGATAGAGCGTCACATTGGCCCCAATTTCGGCGGTTTCGCCAATAACCACGCCCATGCCATGGTCAATAAAAAAGTTGGGGCCAATTTGAGCGCCGGGATGAATTTCGATGCCGGTCAGCCAGCGCATCAGGTGCGATAGCCAGCGGGCCGGCAGTTTGGCCTGATGCTCCCACAGCCAATGCGCCAGGCGATGCCCCCACAGGGCATGCAAACCGGCGTAACACAGTAAAACTTCGGGGATACTGCGCGCTGCCGGGTCGCGTTCAAAAACGGTTTGTAGATCGCGTTTTATTGTTTTAAACATGAGTTGCTCCTTACCAAACCGGGAGGAGAAGGAGGGCCAAGGAAGGGAGCGGGTGCGCCACCCTTGTTGCGGCCCTACTTCCGCCGCCCTACTTTTCTAATCCGCTAAATCGGCAAATAGAGCCGTGCTCAAGTAACGCTCGCCAAAAGAGGGAATAATGACCACCACAAGTTTACCCTCATTTTCCGCGCGGCGGGCCACTTGCAAGGCGGCCCATACCGCTGCCCCGGATGAGATGCCGACCAACAGCCCTTCCTCGGCGGCCATGCGCCGGGCTGTGGCAAAGGCATCTTCACCTTTAACCCGGACCACTTCATCATAAATTTTGGTATTGAGCACCTGGGGAACAAACCCCGCGCCAATACCCTGGATGGGATGCGGTCCTTTTTGTCCGCCGGAAAGCACCGGCGAGGCATCCGGCTCTACGGCGACGACCCGGCAAGAAGGTTTGCGGGCCTTGAGCACTTCACCAACGCCGGTGATGGTGCCGCCGGTGCCAATGCCCGCCACCAGCAGGTCAACCTGGCCGCCGGTGTCTCGCCAGATTTCTTCGGCCGTGGTGCGGCGATGGATTTTGGGGTTGGCCGGGTTCTGGAATTGTTGTGGGATAAAGTAGCGCGAGTCGGCGGCGGCCAGTTCTTCGGCTTTGCGGATGGCCCCGCCCATGCCCTCGCTACCGGGCGTCAAAATCAGTTCCGCGCCGTAGGCTCGCAGCAGCATGCGCCGTTCAAGGCTCATGGTATCGGGCATCACCAGGGCGCATTTGTAACCGCGGGCGGCGCAAACAAAGGCCAGGGCAATGCCGGTATTGCCGCTGGTTGGCTCCAGGATAATGGTAGCAGGCTTAATCAGGCCGGCTTTTTCGGCGGCGTCAATCATTGACACGCCAATGCGATCTTTAACGCTGTGCGCCGGGTTGAAATATTCCAATTTGGCTACAACATCGGCCACGCAACCCTCGGTTAAACGGTTGATCCGCACCAGGGGCGTATTGCCAATCAATTCGGTTACATCGTTTGCAATTTTCATAATTTCCCCCATTTGTATTTTGCATTGTGTTTGTTGGTTGAGATGAGCAGGGCCGGAGAGATTTGCTGGCATGCGCTCAAGAATCAAAAAGACTCACCGGCGGGCAAACGTCCTGGCGATGAGTCTGGCTCAGTTGAACACAACCAACGCGCTCAATTAAGTGAGGCGGATATGGCGGCTCAATAAAATTTTAGCTAGACACCTGAAAGGCAGCTTCGCTCAACCGGCGCGACTCACCGCGAAAGTGGGTGAGCGGCGGGTGCAACTGATAACGTCCGATCCGGGCGGGCAACCCGAATCAATCGGCTGCACCCGCCCGGTACAGACGCACTGCACTAAAGCGGTCAAAAAACGATGCGGTTGGAGTCGCTCGGCGCGCTGATGCCCCATAGCAGTATCCTGGCCCAAAGACTGGGCTGAAGATGGTTGATTAAGTGCGGGAGATTATAATGGGATCATTGAATTTGTCAAGGGCAGGCGGTCAACGACGAATGACAAACGACGAACGACGAAAATTGATCCGGTCGCTGGTCGTTGGTCGTTGGTCGCTGGTCTCTTTTAGGCCAGCCGGATGGGGTGGCCGGTAGGGCGATACAACACTCTAAAAAACAACAGGGTGAGCAACGGCCATATTAAAAAATGACTCAATAACACCAGCACACCCACCAACTGAGAAATGGCCGAAGGGATATTGAGCCATAACCAACTGCTGAAAAAACACCCCCCCATTACTATGAGCAAAACGGCCAGGGGAGGGCCCAAACCATACAGGTCTGTTTTGTTTTTTAGAATTTCACGGGCCAAACCTAACAGCCCCACCCCAATGATAACAAAACCAATCAACGAAACCAGGTGTAATCCTGCTTCCAAGCCGGAACCCGTTTGGAAAATAGTAACAAATTTGTTTCCCACGTTGTGCGAATAGCCAAATAAAAGCACGCTGCTAATATCGGCGATGATTTGCAGGGTCAACCCGCCGACACTCAGCCGGATAAACCGGTCGGCCAGCGGCAGATGAAAACGCCAGGTGAAAAGCTGCCGGGCAGATAATAGTACAAACGTGGTGAGACCATAGAATAGGATGTCGTCCACAACATACAGCCCAATGGCCTGGCTTGAATCCTCTTTTAATCCCAGGGCCAGATAGATTATGGGGAAACCGAGCATAAATATCAGCATAGAAAAGCTGGCCAGCATGGCCCACTGGTAACGCCTGTAGCCCAGGTGGGCGTCTTTTAACCCCCGCGAAACCACGTCGCCCTCCCCCAGGTCGGCCATTGCTTGAGCATGCGCTTCGTCCGGGGTCAGGCCTGCGGCCAGGTAATCGGCCAGGGCGTCTTCATAATGGGCCGTCAACTCATCGCGGGTATAGGCGGCTGCTTGGGCCGGTAACTGTTGGGTGACGGTCTCGAGCCAGCGACTCAAATCGGGAGGAAGGGACGTGGTCATGAGACACCTCCTAAAACGGCGTTAACGCTCGCGCTGAATTGTTCCCATTCCGCTCGTTCTTGAGCCAATGCGGTGCGGCCCCTGGCCGTTAAATGGTAATAACGACGGGGTCGGCCTTTTTCTTCTTGCTCAAACGCCTCAATAAAGCCCTGTTTTTCCATATTGTGCAGGGTAGGGTACAGCGTGCCTTCGGCAAAATCCAACACTCCTTTAGACTTCTGTCGAATTTGTTTGGCCAAATAGTACCCGTGCCCCGGTTTCACCGAAAGCTCATTCAGGATAAGTAACGGTAAACTGCCTTTCATATTCATGTTTAGCTCCTGGTCAATAAATTTTTAAGTCCGATGCATCGTAATTAAAGGTATTATACATCGAAACACGAGGTATGTCAACCATCTGCAAAATGATTGTAGTTTTTGCTTCGGGCTTCCCGTACCTTTTAGGGATTTTCAATGAGCGAATTTTAAGATAATCTGGGGTAAAGTGTAGTAAATTATCGGGCGCGGTGTATATATCTATAAAAGAAAGCGCCGTTCGCCTGGGCCCAGGCGTAAAATGGAATTCTTATTAGCCCTTATTCTGGGAACGATTGCTCAAGAAGATACAGATAATACCGTTTCGGCGCTTGATTTTGCCGAACTCTTTCAGCGTTACTATCCGCGTGTTTACAACTACTTACGTTATCGGGTTGGAGCGCTGGAAGATGCGGAGGACTTGCTTGGCGTTGTTTTTGAAAAGGCCTATACGCACCGGGAGCAGTTTGAGGCGCAAAAAGGAGCCTTTTCTACCTGGCTTTTTCGGATTGCCCACAACGAGTTGGCCAATTACTATCGCGCCCGCGAGCGCCGCTCAAAGTGGGAAGCGGACGGTGAAATGCCCAACGACCTGGTAACGCCCGAAGCCTCGCCCGAAACGCAAGTGATACGGCAAGAATCGGTGGCCCGGTTGTTACAAGGTTTAGCCCAATTAAGCGAACGCGACCAGACGGTGATCAGTCTCAAGTTTGGCAGCCGGTTGAACAATCAAGAAATCGGCCAAATTATGGATTTGAAGGAAAAGACGGTGAGTGTGGTTTTGTTGCGGGCGATGCGTCGTTTGCAAAAGCAGTTAGAGGAGACGGTATGATGAATGAGCAACAACTAGCCGATCTCTTCTCAGCCCAAATTGATCGCATGCTGGCGGGCGAGGTCCAAATTGCTTCCCCTGTAGAGGAGTTATCTGAAATTTTTAAATTGGGACAGCAGTTTTCGCAAGTAAGTTTTGCGGCCGGTCCGGCTGCGCAGGCTGCTTTTCAAGGGCAATTGGCCCATTGGTTTGGGCCTAAGGCATTGCCTCCGGCAAGGGTTTGGGGCATGTCTAAGGGCATGTTTTTGGCCGTTGCTGTAATTATTGGCACGATTATTGGTCTTGGCCTGGTTATGCTGATCGGTTCTATGTTTGTGGGCGATTCGCTCATTAATCCTCAGGATGAATTGGTGGTTCCCTCAGCCACTCCCTTGCCCACTTTGATTGCGCCGGAAATTCCCAAAGTACCTGCTTCAGTTACCGCTGCCCCGGTATCAACTCCCAAAATGAATCCTCTTCCTCCCACGCCTTCTTCTCTGGGCGACACGGTTCCGGCGCCGGCCCCGTCTTTGGGCGACACCTTGCCGGGAAAGAGCGGCGATACCATTCCTTTGCCGTCGCCAACTTCGCTCCCAACCCCTACCCCCACCCCAACGCCGGATAATCTTGACGTGGTGAGCGGCGGCGATGATAGTGGTTCTCCCGATAGTAATGACGATGGGGGGAGCGGCAGTAATGACACCCCAGGAGACGACGGCCCTGACCAGGGCGACCACGACCGGGGCCACGGCAACGACCCGGATGGCGTTGATGAAGATAATCCCGGCAGCAGCAGTGGCGTTGGCGGGGGTCAAGACAACGGCGGCCAGGGTGGCAAAGACAACGGCGGTGGGGGTAAAAGCAACGACAAGGGTGGCGGTAAACCCTAACCCCAGGCCAAAATTGAGGAGCCAGAAATGAAAGGTGATCTGATGAAAGTACAAAATTTTCAAATCTTAGAACATTGTCCGGCTACAGGCGAGCAGGTGTTGGGCAACGGCGTGATACATTTTTCTATCCACGGGAACAAAGGCGTTTGGTGGTGCTGTCCCGTTTGTCAGGGGTGGCATGTGACGATTTTGGAAGAAGTTTGTCCCGCCGAAGAGGTGTTTAAGCCCAAATTGAGCCGTTGTATTCAACCGGCTTGAGTTACAGCTCCGGTATTTATTCCGGTCATGTCATTCTGAGCGAGGAACGAGCGAAGAATCTCCATGAACCATATCAAAGCCGACACAATGTTAGGCCACATAGAGATTCTTCGGCCTTTGGCCTCAGAGCAACCATAGTTACCAGCCCTGTTTGGGACGTTGTAGGCCCGTTATCCGTATGGATGTGTTCATTTACCCTTTGCCATTAATAATTCATTATTCATGATTTTTCGATGGAGGTATAAAATGTTTTCCAAAAGCAGTATCAGTTTTTCCTTAACCCTTATGCTCTTATTAAGTATTGTTTTTGTGGCCCAGGCAGCGCCGCCGCGGCAAACCCCAACAGACGATGGCTCCACCTTGGGCGAATCGTTTGACCTGGATGAGCCAACTGGCAAGCCAAACCTTGGTTCAGTCATGTCCGGGAAAAATAGTGATCCGGCTACGCCTGACCCAAGCGCCACGCCCGATCCAAACGCCACGCCTGATCCAACCGGGAGACAACATCCTGTCGGCAGCGCCCTGGCGGAATATTTTTCTTCTTTTTCTGAAAACGCCTCATATGAAGAAATGTATGAAGAGATTATGGCTTTGCACGAAGCCGGAAATGGTTTTGGCAACATTACCAGAGCCTACTTCTTTGCCGACAGTTTAGGTATGGCCCCGGATGAATTACTGGATATGGCCCATGAATCAGGCTGGGGCAATGTTTTAAGAGAGAACGGGCTTCACCCGGGGAACGGCAACCGCAACCGTGATCAAACAGGTGATGATGATACTGTCCAATCTCAAGACAACCCCGGCAACGGCCCGCCGGGTCAGAATAAGAAAAATGATGCCTCTGATCTAGTGGGCGGCGGCAACGGCAACGGCGGAGGCAACGGCAACGCCGGCAATGGCGGCGGCAACGGCAACCGCGGCAATGCCGGCGGCAACGGAAATGGTAACGGAAATGCCGGAGGCAACGGCAACGGTAACGCCGGAGGCAAGGGCAACAATAAATAGTTGGCTAAAACTTTAACCTTGAACAAAATAAAAAATCCTACCTCAACGTGTAGGATTTTTTAACATTCCATGTATCTTCTCAAAATTCTGGGGAAAACAAGACCTGAGATTGTCGAAGGCCGTTGGTTTCGACAAGCTCAACCAACTTGGCCCAGAGAAGTTACTGCTTTATCTTTAAAACTTGATATAGACGTTCAGAAAAAGATTTTGAGTTGTGGTCGGGTAGAGACAGGACAATGTCCTGTCTCTACCCCAAAATATTATCTGAATAACTATAGGACCGGCAGATGAACAACCTTGACCAAACCTTTTCTCCCTATGAAGATAGAGCCGCTTTACCATATAGACTCCGGCGCGCTCCTCAACTGTTCACGGTATTTGGCTATGGTTTACTGCTCTGGGCCGTACTCATTATTGGCTGCGGCCCTGCTTCTATTTTGACTCGTGAGCAGGCAAGTGAGGCCATCGCCCAGGCCACAGAGCCGGTAGAAGTTCCGGCCTCAACAACACCCACGCTTGCGCCCGCCGCCACCCTTGCTCCTGAAAACACCGCCGAGCCTCTTGCCCAAGATGATACCGAGGGGGTCAGGGCGGGCGACTCGATTCCCGCCGACTCGCCGGTTGGGCCGGAGCCGGAAATCGGCCAGATCACCTTTGCCCTGGGCGCCACCGAACTGCGGGAACCCATTGATCCCGACCTGTTATTTACGGCAGGCATTACTCAAATTCACGCCATTTTTGACTACAGCGGGATGTCAACGGCCTATACCTGGGAACGGGTGTGGTACTTGAACGAAACGGAAGTGGCCCGCAGCGCCACGGCCTGGACCGGCCCCGAAAGCGGCACGTTTGATTATTTTATTGACAACGGCCTTAAACCGCTGCCGGCCGGCGATTGGCTTTTAGAAATTTATGTGGAAGACAAATTGCAATCCCTGGGCGTTTTTATCATTGAAGATGTTCTCCCCCCGGCTGAAACGGCCGGTAGCCCCGCCGGCGTCTACCAACTGGTCTATCCCAAATGTGACGGCGACCATCACGATATTTATGTGGCGGATACAAACGGCCGGCATGAACAACTCATTGTCACCCGCGGCGCGGGGCCGTCGTGGACGCCTGACGGGGCGATGATCTTTTTCTTTGGCGAAGGAGGGGTTGACCGGCAAATGCGAAACGGTTTGGAATACGTGTTTGACGGCATCAGCAGCGGCCTGGTGGCCATGACCGCCTACCCCTTGCCCACCGGCATTGAGCAGTTGAATATGTTCCAGAGCCTTGATTGGAAACAAGGCACGGCCCGCTGGGCCAGGGTTTCGCCGGACGGCAGCATGGTGGCTTACGACGCCAAACCCGGCGGCGACTACCGCCTCTATTTTTTGGGCACGGCGGCCAACCAGCAATTTCGCTATGAAATTCCGGGCGAACAAGCCGATTGGTCGCCCGACAGCCGGAAAATCGTGTACCGTTCGGGACGAAACGGGCAGGTGGGCATCTGGATTTCCAACCGCGATGACTCTGACCCCACCCGACTTACGGAAAATGGCACCGACTCGTTCCCGGCCTGGTCGCCCGACGGCGATACCATTGCCTTTAGCCGTGATGTAGAAGGCAATGTAGATATTTACGCAATCAACGTTGACGGCAGCAATTTACGCCGCCTGACCGATGCGCCGGGCCACGACACCTTAGCCACCTACGCGCCCAACGGCGACCTTATCTTTCGCAGCGCCCGTACCGGCAGTTGGGGTATCTGGAAAATGAAGGGGGACGGTTCGGGCCAAACCGAGATCATTGCCAACGCTTGTGTGGGTAATGACTGGGCCTATAGTATGATGGACGTACTGCCATAGTCTTGATTCTTTATAGTTGAACAGCAAAAAGGGGCAATGTGGAATCATTTGCCCCTTTTTTATATATGTCAAATGGCTTTATTTTTTATATTTATTCAAATCTGCTAAAAGGAGACATTATCATGCTTTCATTATTCAATAAAAGTTTCACTGAACGGGGACAAGGCTTGGTGGAATATGCCTTAATTCTGGTTTTGGTGGCAATTGTGGTGATTGCCGTCTTACTGGTGCTTGGCCCCACCATTAGCGAAGTTTATTGCCAGGTGGCCAATACGCTGCAACCGGGTAGTTGTGGGGCCATTACCTCTGTTAATGCAGCGCGAACCGGCGGCGGGCATGGCAATGACGTAGTGGTCACCATAACCGTTTCAAAAAATGCCTCGGTTACGGTAACCGACTCCCAAAACGCTGACCCGGTTACCACAAACTGCGCCGGAAGTTGCACGGTTACCTTAAGCGGCGTCGGCGACGCGGCGGGCACGGCCACCGCCAGGGATAATATTGGCGGGATCATGTCGGCCCCCTATTCGGCCAAGTAAGGGGAAGCCGAACTTTCAAGCCATTAATTCTGAGCCAGGGTTTGGATTACGCGGCTCAACCGGGCCTGGGCCTCATGGGCCACTTTTTGCAGGGCTTCATTTTCCACCACGCCCAGCATGGCCATGGGGTTGACAATGGAAACCACGGTCCGGGCATCGTCTGTTTCATACACAATCACGTTGCAGGGTAGCAGCAAACCAATTTCCAACTCATGGGAAAGCGCCCGGTAGGCCAGGGGAGGATTGCACGCGCCCAGGATAACGTAGCGCCGAAAATCGGCGTCCAGTTTCTTTTTGAGCGTGGCTTTTACGTCAATTTCAGTTAATACACCAAAGCCTTCTTCTTTCAAAGCAGCAGTTGCTTTTTCAATTGCTTCTTCGTAAGGTATATTCAGGATAGTCCGTAGGCCATAATCAATCGTCATCGTTTTTTCCTTGTTTGTCTAAACTTTGGCTCGCCGCAGCCGCAAACTGTTAGTGACCACGGTCACCGAACTGAAGGCCATGGCCAAAGCAGCCGCAATAGGATGCAGCTCGCGCAGGTAAACGGGCCAGTGAGGGAAAACGGCCAAAATGCCCGCCGCCACCGGGATGAGCAGCACGTTGTAGGCAAAGGCCCAAAAGAGATTCTGTTTGATGGTGCGCATGGTGGCCCGGCTCAGGCGAATGGCCTTGGGCACGCCGCGCAAATCGCCGCTAATGAGGGTAACTTCGGCCGCCTCCATGGCCACATCCGCGCCGGTGCCAATCGCCAGGCCCACGTCGCTTTGGGCCAGGGCGGGCGCGTCGTTAATGCCGTCGCCCACCATGCCGGTAACCAAACCTTCGGCCTGCAACTGGGCCACATTGGCCGACTTGTCGCCGGGCAGCACTTCGGCCAGCACGCGCTCCAGGCCGGCTTCGGCGGCAATGGCCCGGGCCGTGGCCTGGTTGTCGCCGGTGATCATGACCACCTGGAGGCCCAACTTTTTCATTTCGGCAATCGCTTCTTTGGAGCCGTCTTTAATGGTGTCGGCAATGCCTATAATCGCCGCGGCCTGCCCGTCAACGGCCACCCACATGGCGGTTTTGGCCTGGCCCTGCAATGTTTGAGCCTGTTCTTCCAACCCGTTAAGCGCAATGCCTTCCCGTTGCATCAACCGCAAATTGCCCAACAACACCCGGCGTCCGTCCACTTTGGCCGACACGCCATGCCCGGCAATGGCCTCAAAGGCGGCGGGTTCGCTCAAGCTAAGGCCCTGCTGCTGGGCCGCCCGCACAATGGCTTCACCCAACGGATGTTCGGAGCCGCGCTCCGCCGACGCCGCCAATTGGAGAATTTCTAATTGTGAATTGTGAATTGTGAATTGTGAATTTTTAACTTTTAATTTTTCCTTAGCCATTAATAATTCATCATTCACCATTATATCCGTTACATTGGGTTGGCCCCTGGTGATGGTGCCGGTTTTGTCTAGCACAATGGCCTGCAAGGCGTGGGCGCGTTCCAGGGCCGCGCTGCTGCGGAAGAGAATGCCTTGCCCGGCTCCTTTGCCCATCCCCACTACAATGGCCGTGGGTGTGGCCAGGCCCAGGGCGCAGGGGCAGGCGATCACCAGCACGGCCACCAGCCGCACCAGGGCGGCGGTAAAATCGCCCGTTAGCGCCAGCCAGATGATAAAGGTAAAAACGGCCAGGCCAATAACGGCGGGCACAAACACAGCCGATACCCTATCGGCCAGGGCCTGGATGGGGGCTTTGGAGCCTTGCGCTTCTTCCACCAGCCGCACAATTTGGGCCAGGGCGGTTTCGCGGCCCACGCGGGTGGCTTCAATTTTGAGCAGCCCCTGTTTATTGAGGGTGGCCCCAATCACTGCGGCGCCCACTTTTTTGTCCACCGGCAAACTCTCGCCGGTCAACAACGACTCGTCCACGGCAGAGTGGCCGCTAATCACCACCCCGTCCACCGGCGCTTTTTCGCCGGGCCGGACAATCACAATATCGCCGGCTTGCACCTGGCCGGTGGGAATATCCATTTCCACGCCGTTGCGTTCCACGCGGGCGGTTTTGGCTTGCAGGCCCATTAAGGCTTTAATGGCCTCGCTGGTTTTGCCCTTGGCTCGCGCTTCCAAAAGTTTGCCCACTTTGATCAGGGTAATGATGGCCGCCGAGGTTTCAAAGTAAACGTGCCCGCCCATCAAGCCCGCCAGCACCACCAGGGAGTAAAAGTAAGCCACCGACGATCCCAACGCCACCAGCACGTCCATATTGGCCGATTTATTGCGCAAGCTTTTATATGCGCCCAGGTAATAATCCCAGCCGGTGTAAAATTGCACCGGCGTGGCCAGGGCCAAAAATAGATAGTTGACCCATGGCGCGTGCGCCCACATCCCCAGCAGGCCAAAATCGCGGGCCATACTGAGGATAAACAGGGGTAAGGTAAAGGCAACGCCCACCCACAGCTTGCGGGTCTGGTTTTTGATTTCACGCTCGCGGGCGGCTTTTTCGGCGTCAACCAGTTCTGCCTCAGAGTCAACTTGAACCACGCCATAACCGGCGCGTTGCACCGCAGCCACTATCTCGGCGCGCGTCACCGCGCCCGGAATGTATTTGACCGTGGCCTTTTCTGTGGCAAAGTTAACGCTGGCTTCTAAAATGCCGGGCACTTTTTTGTTCAGGGTGCGTTCAACCGTGGCCGCGCAATTGGCGCACGTCATGCCGGTCAGGGGCAGTTCCAGCGTGGCCGCCGGCACTTCATAACCTGCGCGGGTGATACGGTCAATAATGGCCTGGGGGTTGGCTTGAGCGGGGTCGTAAGTGACTGTCACTTTTTCGGTGCCAAAGTTAACCACCGCCTCAGTGACGCCCGCCACCTTTTTGGTATTTCGTTCAACCGCAGCCACGCAATTGGCGCACGTCATGCCCAAGACGGGCATGGTAAGCTGCTGTTTAGCCATCAGATCTCCTCATTAATTGCTCACGCTTGAAAGGGCAAACGCGATAAAGTTTTACTTCTCCAGCTCATAGCCGGCCCGGCTCCAGGCCCTCATCCCCCCCGCCATATTGTGCACATTGGTAAATCCCTGCTGCTGCAAAAAGTATGTTACCTGGATGCTGCGATTCCCGCTGCGGCAGACGGCGATCACGGTTTTATCCTGGGGAATTTCAGCCAGGCGCTGAGGGATCTGGGCCAGGGGGATCAACACCGCGCCGGGAATATGGCCGCCGGCGTACTCAACATCTTCGCGCACGTCAATAATCACCACATCAGCCCGGTTCCGCACGTTTTCAACCGTGGCCGCGTCTACATTAACCGGCAAATTCAACTTGGCGGGTGCAGTAACACCGGCCGCCGAAACAGGGGCTTGAGCGCCGCCACATGCGGCCAGGGTCAGGGCCGTCAGCAATAAAGCCAGGATGATCCAGGTTGTTTTGGACTGAGGCATTTTTCAGGGACTCCTTATGAGTAATTTTTGATGTTTAAACGACCAAAACCGAGGCCGGAAACGAAAAACTTCCAAGTCTTCATCTTTTGTTTTTCACGCTGCCGGCGGGTAATTGATCTCTTCCAGCAACGCTTGAATTTTGTCCCAGGTGGCCGGCTGCTCCCATTCAACCGTTACGGTTTGGGTCTCTTGGGAGGCCGTTACACTTTTAACCCCTTCCAGCTCGCTCACTTCATTCTGAATGGTGCGCACGCAGTGGCCGCAAGAAATATTGGGCACGCTCACAGTTTTGCTTTGCATCGGAAATCTCCTTATTTAAAAATTGATTTTGTCTGTATAGATACCCCATTATGCATAATTTTACCGGAGCATGTTTTTAAAGCGTGTTGCGTATTTTTGTATTGCGTAAACGAAACACGTGGTACGCAGTATTCAAGCTTGACGACGCCCGGCTAATTACGCATAATCCGTTAGATAGGACAGCGATTCCCGGTTTGGCCGAGAGCTACCCTCAGTCCCCTCCCCCGGGGGAAGTTGGCCGGTTCTTCCCCCGGTGGAGGAAGTTAGAGGGGAGGCTATCAACTCATAACAGAAATTGCTGTGGTTCTTCCAGAATTTCCGTGGTGTAGGGGCAGGTCTTGTGCCTGCCCAGGGCGACCACAAGGATTCGCCCCTACATATTGGGG